>DATJCF010000076.1:0-16519 GCA_035514935.1 Rhodanobacter sp.
TGGAGGAACGCCGCACCCACGCGGTACAGAACCGCCGCTGGAATGCCGACGACGACGACCTGGGCCGGCTCGATCCCGACGCGATCGCCGCCGTGCGCAAGGAAGCGTGGCCGCAGGTGCGCGACGCGGACGAGATGCACGAGGCGCTGACGCTGCTGGGTTTTGTCACCGATACCGAGGCCGACACCAACACGGACTGGAACGAACGATTGCAGGCGTTGGCCCAGTCCGGCCGAGCGGCACGGCTCACCACTGTAGGATCGCACCCTGTGCGCGATGCTTCTGGCGCTGGCATCAAAAGCTCGCGCACAGGGTGCGCTCCTACAGAGGCCATCTGGACGTCCGCCGAGCAGTTGCCGCTGTGGCTGGCGCTTCATCCCGACGCGGCGATGCAGCCGCCGATCGAGGCCCCCGCCGAATACGCCGCACAAACCTGGACGCGCGAGGACGCGCTGCTGGAACTGGTGCGCCGCCGCCTCGGCGGGCTCGGCCCGGTCACCGTGGCCGCGCTGGCCACGTCGATGGCGGTAGAGCCGGATGAGGTCGAACACGCGCTGCTGCGCCTGCAAACCGAGGGTTTCGTGATGCAGGGTCGCTTCACCGCGGATGCCAGCGCCGCGGAATGGTGCGAGCGGCATCTGCTGGCACGCATCCACCGTTACACGATCGGCCGACTACGGCGCGAGATCGAGCCGGTCAGCCGGCGCGACCTGATGCGTTTCCTGTTCGACTGGCAACATGTGTCGGCCGCCGCGCGGCTCAACGGGCCGGATGCGCTGGCGGCCACGCTGGCGCAACTGGAAGGTTACGAAGCGGCGGCCGTTGCGTGGGAGGCGGAAATCCTCCCCGCGCGCCTCACCGATTACTCGATCAGCTGGCTGGACAATCTGTGCCGTGCCGGGCGCATCGGCTGGACGCGGCTGCGCAGCGGTGGCGGCAGTGGCGGGCCGGTGCGCAGCACGCCGATCGTGTTGCTGCCGCGGCGCGACATGGCCGTCTGGACGTCCGTCGCGGAGCGGGAGTCGACCGACACCGCGTTGTCGTCGCGGGCGCAGGCCGTGGCTGATGCGCTGGGCGAACGCGGTGCGCTGTTTTTTGACGAGTTGATGGATGCCACGCGTTTGCTGCGCACCGAGCTGGAGAATGCGCTGGGTGAACTGGTGGCGGCGGGCCGGGTTCGTGCCGACAGTTTTGCGGGCCTGCGCGCGTTGCTGCTGCCAGCGGCCAAGCGCGACGGCGGCCGGCATCGGCGGGTGCGGCGGCATCAATTGAGCAGCATCGAGGATGCGGGCCGGTGGTCGTTGGTGCGCGGCGTTGCAAGGGCGGATGAGGAGCGCGTGCTTGCGGGAACGGCGGGGGAGGGTTTGCGGCAAGAGCCGCCCCTCTCCTCAATCCTCTCCCCGCTGGGGAGAGGAGGCGATGGTGGCGCTTCGCGCCGATTGGATTCGAATGAAGCGGAAACAGAGCACGTCGCGCGCACCCTGCTCCGCCGCTACGGCGTGGTGTTCTGGAAGCTGCTGGAACGCGAGGCGCCATGGCTGCCGCCGTGGCGCGAATTGCTGCGCGTGTACCACCGGTTGGAGGCGCGCGGCGAGATACGCGGCGGGCGTTTCGTGGAGGGGCTGGTGGGCGAGCAGTTCGCGCTGCCCGAGGCCATCGCTCCGCTGCGTGCGGTGCGCAGGCGCGCCGATGACGGCGAGCTGGTGTCAGTCAGCGGCAGCGATCCGCTGAACCTGGTCGGCACGGTGCTGGTGGGCGACAAGGTGGCGGCGGTGACCGGCTCGCGCGTGCTGTACCGCGATGGCGCGCCGATCGCGGCGCTGGTCGGCGGCAAGGTCAACGCATGGGTGGAATTGTCCGAGGTCGATCGGCAACGCGCGAAGCACGCGCTGCTGCGCTATCCGCCGTCGCAACCGGAAGCGCCGGCAGTGGTGCCCTGAAGTGGGTTGTCTGCCGATATTGCTGTTGTTTCCCACGGGGTTCGGTGTCGGCTACCTCATTGCCGGCAACCTGGGCGCCTTGTGGGGCGCCGGTATCGGCCTGCTGCTGGGCGTGCTGTTGATGATCGCGTTCATCAAGGCGTTGCGCAGCCGGCGTTGAGCCCGAGCGGCCTCACCGGCGTTACACCCACCCATTCGGGGGCGCTGGTGCCTACAGTTTCAGATAGACCCGCCGCCGGTCCATCGCCCACACGATCAGCCACCACACCGTGACAAACACGACGGCAAACGCCAGCGAAGGCACGTACGGGCCGAAGTGCGGCGACATCCAGCCGGCGAACAGATGCTGGTAGATCGGCTCGTTCCAGCCCGGCGCGGACAGCAGGATCTGCATCAGTTCGGAGCCGGCGTAGGCGGCGATGGCGTTGACGCCGAAACGGCGGCCCCAGGCCGGCCAGCCGTGCCGATCGATCAACCAGTGGAAGGCCAGCAGCGCCAGCGTGGCCCAGCCGGCTGTCCACAGCACGAACGACGACGTCCACAGGTTCTTGTTGAGCGGCAGCCACAGCGACCACAGCGCGCCGAGCAGCAGCAACAGCACACCGGCGATCAGCAATCGGCGGATCTCCCCATTGCGCAACCAGCAGCCGACGCGCAGGCCCAGCAAGGTGGTGGCGAGCGCAGGCAGGGTGGCGAGCAGGCCTTCGGGGTCGTGCCCGCGGCCGGTGGCCGGGTCGATCAGGTAGACGAAGTGGCCGAACACGGCGCTGTCGGTGCGACTGACGATATTCACCCAAGGCTCCAGCGAACCGCCCGCCAACAGCAGTCCCCAATAACCGGGCAGAATGCCGCCGATGGCGATCCATTGCGTGCGTGGTCGGGTATAGACCGCAAACAGCGCCACCGCGGCGAAGCAGATGCCGATCCGCTGCAGCACGCCCGGAAAACGCAGGTGCGCATACGGCAGCAGCCACGCCGCCAGCAGGTTGATCGCCACGCCCAGCGCAAGAATGCGCAGCGCGCGCCACATCGCGGCCTTCACCAGAACGCCGGGCGCCACACCCTGTTCCAGCCGCGGCAGCAAGGCCAGCGCGGTCGACACGCCGACCACGAACAGGAAGAACGGAAACACCAGATCGGTCGGCGTGCAACCGTGCCACGGCGCGTGTTCCAGCGGCGCGTAGATATGCCCCCAATCGCCGGGGTCGTTGACCAGCAACATCGCCGCGACCGTGCAGCCGCGCAAGGCGTCGAGGGAGGGGAGGCGCTTGCTCATGAGACCGCGCTTCGCTCCTCCCCCTGCGCGCAGGGGGAGGTTGGGAGGGGGGCGCGCAGGGTGGCAGGGAAGCTCAAGCGCAACCTCTCCCCAACCCTCCCCCGCGCTGCAGGGGAGGGAGCAAGGCAAGCGCGCAGGGCGACGTTCATGGCGTCAGCGACACCTGGCCGATCGCATACAGCGCGCCTTCGATCGGCGCCGTGTAGATCAGGCACAGCGCGTGCTCGCCCTGCTGTGCGGGCAGCGCCGCGTTGAGGGTGAAGTTGCGCGCGCTATGGGCGGGGTCGGGCAACGGCATGCTGGCCAGCACCGGGCCATTGCAGGTATCGCGGCGCACCACCAGCTCGCCGAACGGTGTGCGCCGCGGGCGCGACACCACCAGTTTCTGGTCGTGGGCCATCGCGAAGTTGCGTACCAGCCGCGCGGTATCGACGCGGATCGAGGTCAGCCCGTCCAGCGGCGTGGCCGGATAAAGATGGCAGCTGTCGAATACGTTGATGGTGTACACCGGCGCCGTCGACGTGGCGTCCGGCAGTGGCTGCACACGCAGGCGGAAATCGCTGCCGGGGCAGTTCGGCATGGTGTTGCCGGCCACCGTGAGCAGGCTGGCGCGATCGAGCACGCGCTGCCGCGCGGCAGCCAGTTCGCTGCCATCCGCCGCGAAGCTGGCGGCACGCACGGTGATCGGCAGTGTCACGTTGAACGGTGCGTCGTAGCGTGGCGAGCCGAGGGTGGGCGTGCTGCCGTCGGTCGTGTAGTGAATGTTGCCGAAGTCGGTCTGGTTGGCCAGCGTGACCGTGGCCCGGCCGGTGACCAGCGCGACGGTGCGATCGATCGCGATATCCACCGCAAACGCGCCGTCGGCGTACGGAATCCGCTGCGCCTTGTAGCGCTCCAGCTGCGCCGGCAGGCGGGCCAGGAAAGCGGGCCAGTGGTTGCTCGCGGCCGGCGACCATGCCACCTCGCTGAGCGCATCCAGGCGCGGGAATACCGCATGCTCCACATGGGCGAACGTGGGCATGTGCTCGGTCCATACATTGGCCTGCACGCCCAGCACATGCTTGGCCTGTGCGGCGCCCAGGATGGCCGGCACCACCTGGAAACCATAGACGCTGCGCAGGGATTCCACGCCCAGCCGGCCGGCGTAGTCATCCTCCAGCTCGCTTTGCACGTGGTCGAAGTAGAGATTCGGCGCGGGCGCCATCACCACGTCGTGGCCCAGCATCGCGGCCTTGATCGCACCGTCGGTACCGCGCCATGACATCACCGTGGCGTCGGCCGGCAAGTTGTCGCCTTCGAGGATTTCGTCCCAGCCGATCAGCTTGCGCCCATCCTTTTCCAGGTACTGGCCGATGCGGTCGATGAACCAGCCTTGCAGCGCGTTTTCGCTGGTGATGCCCAGCTCGCGCATCTTCGCCTGTACCGCGGGTGAGGCTTCCCACTGATCCTTGATCGCCTCGTCGCCGCCGACGTGGATATACGTGGACGGGAACAACGCCAGCACTTCGTCCAGCACGTTGTCGATGAAGGTGAAGGTGTCGTCGTCGACGTTGTAGAGCCAGGGGTTCACGCCCCAGTCGATGGACACCTGCGGCCGCTGGCCGGTGACGCCCAGCTGCGGGTACGCGGCCACCGCGGCCTGCGCGTGGCCGGGCATGTCCAGCTCCGGCACGATGGTGATGTGGCGTGTGGCGGCGTAGGCGACCACCTGGCGGATCTGGTCCTGCGTATAGAAGCCGCCGTAGCGTTTCGGCTCGCCGTTTTTACCCGCGTCCGGCGGCGTGCGCCAGGCGCCGATGCGGGTGAGTTCGGGGTAACGCTTGATCTGGATGCGCCAGCCCTGGTCGTCAGTGAGGTGCCAGTGCAGCGTGTTCATCTTGTGCTGCGCCATCTGGTCGATCAGCGTTTCCACCTCGGCCACGCTCTGAAAATGGCGCACGGAATCCAGCATCAGGCCACGCCAGGCGAAACGCGGCTGGTCGCGGATCTGCATCGCCGCCAGCGTCACCGGGCCGTGCTTCGCATCGGGCGTCAGCAACTGCCACAGGGTGATGGCGCCATGAAACAGGCCGGCGTCATCGCGCGCGCTGATGCGGATGCCCTCGGGCGTCACATCCAGCGCGTAGCCCTCGGCCTGCGTCACGACGGCCTGCGGATCACGCTGCAGGACGATGGCATGAGCCGGTGCCGGGCCGTGCTGCACGCGCAGGCGCAAACCGCGCGTGCGCTCGACCAGCTTGGACAGATAAGCGGCGGTGCTGGCCGTGCCCTTTCCGTCATCGGCAATCACGATCGGCGTATCGACGCCTACCGTGAACCGGCCCTCGGTGACGGTGACCTGCGCCGGCTGCGGGATCAGCGGAACCACCGCGTCGGTGGCGGCGTGGGCGGCTGCGGACGGGACCACCATCACGGCGGCGCAGAGCCATGCGCAGGCATGCAGAAGGGTGGGCAGACGACGCGTCATGGTCCATCTCCATCGTGGGTCGCTAAAACCGCGCGACACGCTTTAAAAAAAGGGCCCGTGCAGTGTGCCTGACGGGCCCGGAAAGGGGGGTTGGTGGTGGGCCATCCATGGCCCGGGAGGTACGGGGGTTGGCTCAGAACTTGAAGTGCAGGCTGGCCATGTAGCGGCGACCGGTGGTGTACTTCGCGTTCGGCAGGTTCGGCGTGTCGGTGTACTGGAAGTACTTCTGGTTGGTCAGGTTCAGCGCATCCAGCGACAACGAGAAGTTCGGGTTGAAGGTCCAGCCCACGCTGGCGCTGAGGTCGGTGTAATCGTCCGTGGTCGCCGCCGGCGCGCCGGCCACGTAGCCCACGCCCTGGTACTTGCTGCGCCAGTTGTAGTTGACGCGACCGGTGAACGCGCCCTTCTCGTAGTACGGGCTGACGCTGACCGAGTTGCGCGACAGGTACGGCATCGCGGTGCCGGCGTTGGTCTTGCCGGTGGCGAAGGTGTAGTTGGTGATCAGGCCGAAGCCGGTCTCGCCAAACGCCTGCTGGTAGTTCAGCGTGAAGCCCTTCACCCGCGCGCCGCCGCCGTTGTGCGGACGCGACACGCTGTAGTCGCAGAAGCCTTCCGCGGTGCAGCCATGCGAGCCGACCAGGTTGGCCCAGGTGGTGGGGTCGGTATCGCGGATCGAGTTGTACTGCACCTCGTTTCCGGGCGTGATCAGGATGTAGTTGAGCACGTGCTTGAAGAACACCGAGCCGGCCAGCACCGATTGCGGCGCGAAGTACCACTCGGCCGACACGTTGAAGTTGTACGACTTGTACGGGTCGATCGACGGGCTGCCGCCGCTGCCGGTGAGCACGGTGTCGTTGAGGAAGGTCTGGTTGACCATCAGGTTGTACGGCGCCCAGGCCATGACCTTGGAGGCCGCCGCACGCAACACCACGTCGCCACCATTGTCGTAGGTAAGGTTGACCGACGGCAGGAAGTTGTTCTTGGTGTTCGTGGTGGTGCCCCACCAGCTGGCCGGCGCCGGCAGTATGGGCGCCGCATCGTTCGGCTTGGTGTAGGCCGTGCTCGCCGTCTTCGTGCGGACCCAGCGCACGCCCACGTTGCCGCGCAGCACGTCGGTGGAGTAGTTCAACTGGGCATAGGCCGCCGTGTTCTTCTGCTCCAGCTTCCAGGTGTTGTTGATGGTGGAGCCCGGATCCGGGTTGTCGAAATCGAGCGAGCTGCTGTTGATCCAGTTCTGGATATTGCCGGCGCCGACCTGGATGTGCTGTCCGGTGTTGCCGTTGATCCCCGGCAGGGCGTCGAGGATGTCGGTGTCGCCGATGGTGCCCACGTCGGCCAGCGTGCCGGGCGTGACGCCGCCATAGACGTGCAGCGCATAGTCCTCGTTGTGCTTGTTGTAGCGCACGCCGACCAGCAACTGGTTGATCACGCCATCGAAGTTCTTGCTGAAGTCGAGTTGCGCGTACTGATCCTTGGCATGCGACGCGAACTTGCCGTTGTTGCCCAGCCAGCCACCGCCCCAGTTGGCCGGATCGTGCACGGCGGACTGGTCATCGGCCTGGAAGCCCTGGTTGATGCCCCAGCTGTAACCGCCCTGGTAGGTCGGTTCGAGCAGGTACTGGTTGATGTTCGGGTTGTCGGACTTGCTCATGCCGATCTGGCCACCGAGCGACCAGCTGTCGGCGGTGTAATCGGCCTTCAGGTCGGCACCCTTGGTGGTCACTTCGGACTGGCGCAGCTGGTTGTCGTAGATCAGGCCGGTGCCGCTGCCCGGGTTGGAGCTGGTGTGACCACCGGAAACCACGCCATTGGTCGTCGGCGTAAACGAGTCGACCGCCTGCATCGACGAGGTGTTCTGCGTCATGAAGTTGTACATCGACTGGTTGTAGCTGTCGAAGTTCTCCTTGATGTACAGGCCGCTCAGGTTGGCCGAGAACTGGTCGTTCGGCTTGATCTGCAGGTTGAACAGCGCGCTGTCACGCTTGCGGGTCTGCTGGAAGTACGCCGCGTTGACTTCCTGCGGCACCATGTCGTTCGGGCGCAGTTCGCCGGCAGCCACCTGGGCGGCAATGTTCGGGTTCACCGCGGCAAACGCCGACACCGGCGTGTAGCCGAAGATTTCCAGGCCCTGGCGATCGATCCTTTCCTCGAAGTGCTGCGCGGCGATGTCGAAACCGAAGGTGCTTTCGGTGTTCTTCCAGCTGTACAGCGCCGAGATGTTCGGCTTGCCGCCTTCGGCCTGGTCGTTGTAGGCGTAGCCCACCGTGCCGCTGATGGTGTTGGCGTCCAGGTCCAGCGGCTTGCGCGAGTGCATCAGCACCGTGCCGCCCAGGCTGCCTTCGGGCAGGCGTGCTTCGGACGACTTGATCACTTCCAGGCGACCGAGGATTTCCGGCGCCATCATGGTGTAGTCGAAACCCCGGTTCGGCGATTCGCCGTACAGCCAGATCGCCTGCGCGACCGGATGGCCGTCGAGGAAGCTGAGGTTGAGGCTGGGATCGGTGCCGTCGATGCTGACGCGCTCACCCTGGCCGAAGCGGCGGTCGATGGTGACGCCCGGCATCAGCGACATCGCCTCGGCGACGTTGGTGTTGGGGAACTTGCCGATGTCCTCGGCGGTGATCGAATCGGAAATCGTGTCGAGATTGCGCTTGGTGTCCAGCGACTGCTGCAAGCTGGCGCGAATGCCGACGACGGTCACGCCGACCAGTTGCGTCGCGTCCTTTTCCTGGGCGGCCTTGGCACGCTGGCTGGCCGTCTGGGTCGTCGAGGCAGGGCTCTGCGCACTGTCCTGGGCAAATGCCGCACCCGACAGGCACAAACCGGTGATGATGCTCGCGGCGAGCATGGTCTTGCGGTAGTTCATGGTGTTTCCTCCCCTCAGAGGTGGCTGGTTTGGTGACCGGCGGACGGAATGCCGACGGTCGAGCTCTTCATGGATCGCAGGTTCTGTGGCTGGATGCCCGGTGCCGCCGACGTGTCACGTGTTCCTCCGCTCTTCGAGAAACCAGCCTGCAGCACCCATGACGCCAAGCTGGCCGTGCTCAATCAATCGAACCGGAACCTGTTGCAGATAGGCGCGCATCACGCCCTTGTTGAAATAGCGTTCGGCGAACGTGCTGGACGCCAGGAAGCCGTGGATCTGCGGCAGGATGCCGCCGGCCAGGTACACGCCGCCGCGCGCGCCGTACAGCATCACCAGGTCGCCGACGAAGCTGCCGAGCAACCCGCAGAACATGTCCAGCGCCTCGACCGCAGCCGGGTCCTGGCCGGCCAGTGCCGCGGCGGTGACGTCGGCGGGCGTGGTCGCCGCGGGCGACGTGCGATGCAGGCTGCACAGCGCGCGATAGAGATTCAGCAGGCCGGGGCCGGAAAGCGCGCTTTCATACGAGACGTAGTCCCGCCCGTGCGCCAGCAACGGCAACACCTGCCGCTCGCGCTCGGTACCCGGCGCCAGGGAAATCTGCCCCGCCTCGGTGGCCAGCACGTGCGCGTGCGGCTCACCCGGCATCAGCACCGCCGAACCCAGCCCGGTGCCCGGCCCCATCACCAGCACCGGACCAGGCGCGGTCGGCCGGATCGCGTCGATGACGGCGCGCGTGTCGGCCTGATCGACAAACTGCGTGGCGTAGGCAAGCGCTTCGAAATCGTTGATCACCGCGACCTGCCTGATGCCCAGGCTTTGGCGGATGTCGCCGATGGATACCGGCCAGGGCAGGTTCTCATTGACGATGGCGTCGCCCAGCACGTAGCCGGCACAGGCCACCGCGCATTCCGCCGACGCCTGCTCCAACGCCACGCCCGGCAACTGCTCGACGAAGTCGCGCAACACGGCGGTAAGGCTGGGCCAGGCGGCGCACTGGTAGCGGCGGTAGTGCAACACGTCGATCGGCTGCCGGCGGTTCGCCGCCGGGGCGACCAGCGCGATGCGCGCATGCGTGCCACCGACATCCGCAGCCAGGAACGGCGCGACCCGATGGTCCGCCGCCGTCGACGGCGACATGACATGACGCTGGTTGACCACTTCCCCCACCCCGATTCTCCCTTGCCAGGTTTGCCGTGCGATGCGGGTCTTGCCGCCGCAGCAGATCGCACAGGTGCCGATGGGGACGGAGCATGGACTGAAAATGACAACGTTGTCAAACCTTCGGTGACAATTTTTTCGGCGCCGCATGATGCGCCGCAATACATTTGGCCCGGCGCCATCGTTTGAATCGGATAAATCGCAGAATATGCCTTGTTTAAAGGCATCTTTACCTTTCATCGGATCATTCCACGGATGCGGCAACGCCGCAGGAACGACGAAGTGACGTCTCGTAGCGAGCGATATGGACGGCCATACGCGGCATCTCGCGCACGCATTTATTGACAACGTTGCACTTTCTGTCCAATTGCGAGACATTCCGTCAGCGGGGCGCTTCGCCCCCGTTTCGACGCCACCATCGGGGGCGACCATCAGCGCCATCGTCGGTGGCGGACATCGGGGGAATACGCATGGCAACCACGCTGGACGCGGCGCAGACAGACCGCTCGAACCTGGGGCCGATCATCATCATCGGCGTCCTGTTTTTCATCTTCGGCTTCGTGACCTGGCTCAACGGGCCGCTGATCACCTTCGTCAAGCTGGCATTCGACCTCAACGACGTGAATGCCTTCCTGGTGCCGATGGCGTTCTATCTGTCGTACTTCTTCCTGTCGTTGCCGGCCTCGGCGATCCTGAAAGTCACCGGCATGAAGCGCGGCATGGCGCTGGGCCTGTTCGTGATGGCGATCGGCGCGGTGCTGTTCGGCCAGTTCGCCACCATGCGGATTTTCCCCGGTGCGCTGTTCGGCCTGTTCGTGATCGGCGCCGGGCTTTCATTGCTGCAGACCGCGTCCAACCCGTACATCAGCATCCTGGGCCCCATCGAGAGCGCGGCGCAGCGCATCGCGGTGATGGGTATCTGCAACAAGTTCGCAGGCATTCTTGCGCCGCTGCTGATCGGTGCGCTGGTACTGCACGGCATCGGTGATATCGACCAGCAGGTGAAGGCCGCCGACCCGGCCACGCGCGAAGTGCTGCTCAATACCTTCGCCGCGAAAATCCACACGCCGTACATGGTGATGGCCGGCGTGCTGGTGTTGCTGGCGATCTGGGTGGTGCGCTCATCGCTGCCCGAGGTGGAGGCGTCGACCGCCAACAGCGCCGGCGCCGGCAAGTCGCGCCGCGGCATCCTCTCGTATCCGCACTTGTGGCTGGGCGTGCTGTGCCTGTTTCTGTACGTGGGCGTGGAGGTGATGGCGGGCGACGCCATCGGCACCTACGGCGCGGGCTTCGGCCTGCCGCTGGACGAGACGAAATTCTTCACCGCCTTCACCCTGGGCGCGATGCTGCTGGGCTATATCGCCGGCTTGCTGATGATTCCGCGGGTGATGTCGCAGCAACGCTACCTGGCGATGTCGGCGGTGCTGGGCGTGCTGTTCACCATCGGCGCATTCCTCACCCACGGCTATGTGTCGGTGGGTTTCGTGGCGGCGCTGGGCTTTGCCAACGCGATGATGTGGCCGGCGATTTTCCCGCTGGCGATCAAGGGGCTGGGCCGCTTCACCGAGTTCGCCTCGGCGCTGTTGATCATGGGCATCGCCGGCGGCGCGATCGTGCCGCAGCTGTTCGTACACCTGAAGCAGCACATCGATTTCCAGCTGGCGTTCCTGCTGCTGATGGTGCCGTGCTACCTGTACATCCTGTATTACGGGCTGGCCGGACACCGCGTGGGTCAGGGCACGGTGGAGTGACGCATTTGGCCGTCCGGGCGTCCGCGCCGCTAGAATGGCTGATCCGGCACGCCGCATTCGCGCGTGCCACCGTGTTGGTGCCGCCACCGTGCGGCCTGATCGCCTGAAGGATCCGTCATTGCGTAACGCCACCATCAAGCATGTTGCCGAACTGGCTGGCGTGTCGCTGAAAACCGTATCGCGGGTGATCAACCACGAGGCCTCGGTACACGAGCGCACGCGCGAGAAAGTGCAGCGGGCGATCGACACTTTGGGCTATCGCCCCGACCCGTCCGCCCGCAGCCTGCGCAGCACGCGGGCGCATCTGCTGGGCCTGGTCTACGACAACCCCAACGCGCACTACATCATCAGCATGCAGCGCGGCGTGCTGTCGGTTTGCCGCGAGAGCGGTTACGGCCTGCAGATCCATCCCTGCGACGCCTCCTCGCCCAAGCTGGCCGAGGAGCTGTGCGCGCTGGTGCAGCATTCGCGCCTGGCCGGGCTGGTGCTGGCGCCGCCGATGTCCGAGCAGCCCGAGCTGATCAAGACCCTGGCCGACGCCGGCATCGCGTTCATGCGCATCATTTCCGCGCGCAGCGATCCGCAGGATGGCTACCCCTGCGTCTACGTGGACGACCGCGATGCGGCGTACGCGATCACCGAGCACCTGATCCAGCTCGGCCATCAGCGCATCGGTTTCCTGTGGGGCGGGCGCGAGCATCGCTCCAGCGGCGAGCGCTACCAGGGCTACGAGGATGCGCTGAAGGACTACGGCATCACACTGGACCGCAAGCTGATCGTGGCCGGCGACTATTCCTTCGATGACGGCTTCCGCGGCGCGCGCAAACTGCTGGCGCTGAAGGACCGCCCCACCGCCATCTTCGGCTCCAACGACGAGATCGCCGCCGGCGTGCTGGCCGCCGCGCATTCGGGCGGCATCAGCGTGCCGTGGGAATTGTCGATCACCGGCTTCGAGGACAGCCCGTTCTCCAAGCAGTCGTGGCCCGCACTCACCACCGCCCGCCAGGCCACCGAGGAAATCGGCCGGCACGCCGCACGTCGGCTGATCAGCGGGCTGGAACACGACGCCAAGGGCCAGCCCGCCGACCTCGTCAACCACGGCTTCAGCCCGGAACTGGTGGTGCGCGGCTCGACCGGGCCGCTGCGCAGCGCACCCAAGCGCAAGCGCTGAACCTCGGCGGTGAGCACCCAGCGTCGGGGCAAGGATGTGCCTTCTACCCCTCCCCCTGCTTTGCAGGGGAGAGAGCCGTCGCTCAGACCAGGCCGAAGTGGCGCGCCAGCGCGGCGCGCGCGGTCGCGTCGGTCGCCCCGTCGTCGTCTCGCAGCAGCGCAGCCACTTCCGCCACATCCGGAATGCTCGCCTGCGCACCCAATCGGGTGCAGGCGATGGCCGCAGCGGCGCTGGCGTGGCGCAACACCTGCGGCCACGGCTCGCCCTGCGCCAGGGCAGCGGCCAGCACACCGCAGAACGTATCGCCCGCGGCCGTGGTGTCCAGTGGATCGACGGCGAACGCCGGTTGCAGCAGGAACTCACCGTCGATGCGCGCCACGCAGCCGCGCGCACCCAGGGTCACCACCACGCAAGGCACCGCGATGGCGTCCAGCGACCGGCGCAGGTCACCGGGGTGGCCGCCCAGCGCGACCAGCTCGCCTTCGTTGACCACCAACACATCCACCAGCGAAAGCATTTCTCCGGGCAGCACACGCGCGGGCGCCGCATTCAGGATCACGCGACTACCGGCACGGCGCGCCGCGCGGGCGCAATCGAGCACAGTGTCGAGCGGGATCTCCAGTTGCATCAGCAGCTGGCCGACGTCGTCCAGCGCGGGCAATGCGCTGGCGCCCAGCAAACCGTTGGCGCCAGCGGCGACGGTGATCGCGTTTTCGGCATCGTCGGCAACGCAGATGAACGCCATGCCGGTGGGCTCGCCGGGCATGCGCACGACCTCCGGCTGCACGCCGGCTGCGCGCAGCGACGCCTCGATCGGCACCGCGTTGGCGTCGTCCCCCAACGCCAGCAGCATGCGCGTCGGCGCACCGCCGGCGCGAGCACCGGCGACCGCCTGATTGGCGCCCTTGCCGCCCGGAAACGCGCGCGCGTCCCGACCCAGTACGGTTTCACCCGGCGCCGGCACGTGGGCCACGCGTATCACGAAATCCAGATTGGCCGAACCCACGACCAGGACGGCGTTGCGGACAGGATCGCTCATGGAAACCCCACGAATTGGCAGCGCGCATGATGCCACGCCCACCGTTGCCCACCGTAGGCGATGCGCTCAACGGGAATCGGGAATCGGGAATCGGGAATCGGGAATCGGGAATCGGGAATCGCAAAGATATCGCACGCAGCGCGTGTTCTCCCCGCTCCACGGCAGCGGGTTGTATCTAGGTGGAGGCCGCCAAACGCTATCGATGTCGATACCAGGTGGTTCCAGTCCGGCGCATCATCATGCGGGACCGCCGCTGCCACACGACGACGATCCTTCTTCAGCGTATCGGCCAATCGAATGAACGTCGTGCTAGCCGCTCCTTACTCACACGAGAGACCAGCGACTTTGCATTCGCCGCCCGCAACCTAAAAGGTTGTTTTCAGGAGAATTACTGGGCCGATTGGTTAAGATTAAAATTAATCGGGATTCTTGCGATCTGGGCGACATTCTTGCCGTCACGAACCGCCGGGCTAAAAGTCCATTGAGAAACCGCTTCCACGGCTGCCTGATCAAGTTCATGGTACCCACTTGTGCTCAGGACTCTTACATCCCTAACCGCCCCTTCCTCATCGACGCTTACCATCAATATGGTGGTTCCCTGATGCCTGCTATCCACCGCCAATTTTGGATAGGCCGGCTGAAATCCGGACATCGCACTGGCGTCCCTGTCGCCCAATCCGGCAACGGGCTCGAGTTTCTTCGGGGAGTTCACATGCGGAGTGACATGCTGCATCTTCTTCGAGAAACCTACAGCATATGCAAGATGGTTCAGGTTTTCGCGTTGAGAGGGGAAATTTTCAAGAGATGTCCATGAACATAAAACAGCAATATCGACATCACCCTTTATCACTGTAAAAATGTAGGACAAGTTGATGTTGTTTTCTACACCGGAGATGACGAATTGGGAAGCTTCTCTATCATTTAGTTGAAAACTTCTGATTTCACCCTTTTTGGGATTTGACAGCATACTGGCCATAACGGCCATTCGTGATTTGGTGAATTCCACCAAATCGGTCACGCTTTCCGCGGGAATTGAAGAAAGGATTAGACCCGAATCTGCAGTGATATTGGTGGCGGAAAGTATGAAGTTATTACTGCCCGGCACTGCTGGCGGCGCGGTTCTTGACCATCCCGCGGGCAGCGGCATTTCCACGCTCGATGCAACCGACTTTGCGGCGGTAACCGTCTTGTCCTGGGACGGATGGATAAGAAGCGGGGACGTGACCTTGGGGCTTATCTTTGAGGTCCTCGTTGTCCCATCTGGCATTACGAGGTTGTACCCCCGCGACGTCATGCAATCGGCAAATGTCTCACGCGCCTTGACCTTGTCGATATGAAAAGCGAGAGGCGCGCCGATGATGGTTGCGCCAAGAAGGAAATCCGCTGCCTGCTGGGAAGCGGAATTCATGGCCATATCGGCCTCTCTGCTACAGGTCAGTTTGTCTGTTTCTGTTTTTGATGCATCGGTGCCAAGAGGTGCTTGGATACTGTTTGCCAGATTGAACCTGCCACAAGATGAGAGAACCGTGGCACACAGCGCGATGGATATGAGTTTCAGTGGCGAGCCCATGATGAATTCCTTTGATTTTGAGCGACCTTCCCGAAATCCAGATTCACCTCAAACCGGACATCGAGGGCCACCTGCTACAGACGCTTCGGCACTCGAAGCTCTGCCCGTGGATCTGGCCGAGTGTCATCATCGGATCAAGGCTGCGAGGTAATCGCCGGGAAACGGTGATCGGCTGTCTCAGCAACGTCGGCAAGGTTCACCGAAGCGCTGGAGCTGCCCGTAATGACGCCGCGATTTCCGTTGGATACGAAACCTCGCCCGCGCCCTGCGGTTTATCGCATCGCAGACGGAAAACCATGGCGTTGGGCGGCCGCTGGCCGTATTCCCCGGAAAATCCATTTATCCCCCCCTGTAGACGCCGCCTCCGTACCTGGTATGGAGGTGCCGCTCCCATAAGTGTGGCATTTCCGAACATCAGCTGTCAATGTATAGCAAGACGACAGTGGTATGGAATGTCCATACTGTCATAGGCCCCTGTACCCGGAGCCTATGGATGAAGCGTTTCGCCGATCGTCTTCGCGAGGCGCGCGTGACCGCAGGGTTGACCCAGGAGCAATTGGGCTTTGCCTTGGGGATCACCAAGTCATCGGTATCCGCCTGGGAAAACGGGCGCGAGACGCCCAGTTTCCGCATGCTGCCGGAACTGCGTCGCGAACTGGGCCGGTCGCTCGACGAACTGATTTGCGGGATGCCTCCGGAGACCGGACGGATCGAGGAGAACCGACTGCCGTACACCGCCCGTGAAGCATCACCCATGGCGCGTGACGAGAAGGAGCGCGCATTGCTGCTGCGTTACCGCAGCCTGTCCGCCAAACGCCGGGCAGGCCTGCTGGATTTTCTCAATCCCGAGAAGTGACGCGGATGGAAACTCCTGGGTAGATGCGTGCCCGACTTGGGAGTATCGACCGCCGGAACACAGTGCGCCAACGATCATGCTGACCGCCGATGCGACAGCTCTACGCCCGGGCAATCCAGCCAATCGCCAGCGCCGCCAGCAGCACACCGGCCAGGTTGAGCCGGCTCAATCGTTCGCGGAACAGCAGCACACCGACCAGCGCCCCCAGTGCCACCACGCCGATGTTCATGCTGGCGAAGACCAGTGCCGGGTGTTGCGGCAGTGCGCGATGGCCGCGCAGGTAGAACAGGATATTGCCGAAGTTGAACAGCCCCAGAAGAACGCCGCCGAGCAGGTTGCGCGCGGTGAAACGGGCGCCGCCGCGGCATCGGCGCCACAGCGCCAGGGCGAAGGCCACCGGCAGCGCCAGCGCGAACATCGCCTGC
>DATJCF010000077.1:0-7201 GCA_035514935.1 Rhodanobacter sp.
GCAGTTCGCGCCACTGGGCCTGTACGTGGAAAACGGCAAGGCGCTGGTGCCGCTGAACCTGGCCCATGGCAACCCGGCGTCGGGCAATTTCTCGCTGCTGCCCAACGGCGTGTTCGCGGTGTATCCGGATGGCCACGCCGCCGTGCGTACCAGCACCGACTTCAAGGCGGATGGCAAACCCGTGCAGTGGGCCAGCCAGTCCGGCCCGATGCTGTTGATCGACGGCAAGCTCAACCCGCAGTTCGTCGGTGACTCGGCCAGCCTGAAGTGGCGCAGCGGCGTCTGCGCCCGCGGCCCGTACGAGGTGGTGTTCGCAGTCAGCGAGGCACCGGTCAACTTCCATACGTTTGGACGTCTGTTTCGCGACAAGATCGGCTGCCGCGACGCGCTCTACCTCGACGGCAGCATCTCGCAGATGTACGTCGACGACGAGGGTTACGCCGGCGCACCGGCCTTCATGGTCAAGCCATACGCAGGCATCTTTGCCGTGTTCGACACGCCGTGATGGCGCAGCGGCGCAATGTCTGGCGCGGGCTCGCGCTGGCAGTTCCGGCGCTGTTGCTGATCGCCGGCATTGCGCTGTGGTGGACGCTTGCCGGCAGCCGCGCGCGGCTCGACGGCACTTTGCATCTGAGCGGCTTGCAGTCAGCGGTAAGCGTGCAGCGCGACGCGCTGGGCACGGTGACGCTCACCGGCAGGAGCCGCGCCGATCTCGACTACGCACTGGGCTACGTGCATGCGCAGGAGCGCTTCTTCGAGATGGACCTGATGCGCCGCATGCCCGCCGGCGAATTGTCGGCGCTGGTCGGGCCGGCGGCGCTGCCGATTGATCTCAACCACCGGCGCCATCGCCTGCGCGCGGTGGCCGATGCGGCTTACGCGCAGTTGCCGCAGGACCAGAAGCAGCAACTCGACCACTACCGCGACGGCGTCAATGCGGGCCTGGCCGACCTGCACGTGAAGCCGTGGGAATACCTGTTGCTGGGCAGCAAGCCGCAACCATGGCAATCGCCGGACAGCCTGCTGCTGGTTGCCGCCATGTATCTCGACCTCAACGGCGACGGCCTCAACGCGCGCGAGCTGCACATCGCGCAGATGCGTGCGGTGCTGCCCGGCGCCCTGGTGGATTTTCTGCTGTCGCCCGATCCGGACTGGGAGGCACCGCTGCGCGGGCGGCTGTCGCGTTCGCCGGTGGTTCCCGGCGCAGGCCTGTTCGACTTGCGCCAGCTGGCACCCGCCAAGCCGACTGACCTGACTGCCGCCTTGGCGCCCGCGCTCGATGCGGCGCGCCCCGGCAGCAACAGTTTCGCCGTGGCCGGCGCGCTCACCAGCAACGGCGCGGCGCTGCTCGCCAACGACATGCACCTGCGCCTGCGCGTGCCCAACATCTGGTTTCGCGCCCGCCTGCTTTATCCCGATCCCACCGCGCCGGGCGGCCAGCGCGACGTCAACGGCGTGAGCCTGCCCGGCACCCCGGCCATCGTGGTCGGCTCGAACGGCCAGGTCGCCTGGGGTTTCACCAACAGCTACGGCGACTGGCTGGACTGGGTGCGCGTGCAGCGCGATCCGCACGACGCCAACCGCTACAAAGTGCCCGGCGGCTGGGCCACGATCGAGCGCCACGTCGAACACATACAGGTGAAAGGCCAGCCCGATACGCTGCTCACCGTCGAGGACACGCGCTGGGGCCCGATCATGGGCCACGATGCCGACGGCACGCCGCTGGCGTTGCAATGGAACGGCGCCGCGCCGCGCAACTACAACCTCGCGCTGACGCAGATGGAGCACGCGCCGAGCACGCACGCCGCACTGGCGTTGGCACCGCAGTTCGGCATGCCGGTGCAGAACATGCTGGTAGCCGACAGCGCCGGGCATATCGGCTGGACGATCGCCGGCAGCGGCGTGCCCCTGCGCGGCAACGGCGACCCGAGCATCCCGGTCGACGGCGCGCAACCGGGCAGCGGTTGGCAAGGTTGGGCCAAGCCCTCGCAGTACCCGCGTATCGAGGACCCGGCCGGCGGCCGGTTGTGGACCGCCAACAACCGCACCGTCGACGGCGATGCGCTGGCCCTGCTCGGCAACGGCGGCCATGACCTCGGCGCCCGCGCGCAGCAGATCCGCGACGACCTGCATGCGCGCACCGGTTTCACGCCCGGCAGCCTGCTCGACATCCAGCTCGATGACCGCGCGATTTTCCTCAGCCGCTGGCAGGGGCTGCTGCAGAACGCGCTCGCCGACAGCAACGATCCCGACCTGCAACAGCTGCGCAAACTCACCGCGCACTGGCATGGCCATGCCGCCGTCGGCAGCGTCGACTACCGGCTGGTGCGCGCGTTCCGCAACGAGGTGACCACGGCCGTGCTGGCACCGTTCGTCCGCCGCGTGATACAGCAACACGGCGACTTCAAGTGGCCCGGCGAAAACAGCGCGGAAGCCGCGGTCTGGGCGCTGGTGCATGTGCAACCGCCGTATCTGCTGGACCCTGCCTACCCTGGCTGGCACGCCCTGCTGGTGGCCAGCGCCAAACGCGTGGCGACCGAGCTGGGCAAGCAGCCCGGCGGCCTCGCCGCCCGTACCTGGGGCGAACACAACCGCAGCAGGATCAACCACCCGCTGTCGGCCGCCCTGCCGGCGTGGCTGGGCCGTTACCTCGACATGCCGTCGCAACCGCAAGCCGGCGACAGCAACATGCCACGCGTGGCGGCACCTTCGTCCGGCGCCTCCGAACGACTGGACGTGGCGCCCGGCCACGAAGCCCACGGCATCCTGCAGATGCCCGGCGGCCAGAGCGACCATCCGCTGTCGCCATATTACGGTGCGGGCCATGCGGATTGGGTCAACGGCCGCCCCACCGCGCTTTTGCCCGGCCCGGCGCAACACGAGCTGATGTTGAAGCCGGGAGCATGAAGCGGCGCATCACTGCAGGAACGCACCCTGTGCGCAATGCTTTTGCTCCGGCTCCATCAAAAAGCATCGCGCACAGGGTGCGCTCCTACACGCTGCGCAGCAGGCGTTCGCAGATCGACTGATAAAGCGCGGGCAGCTGTTTCAGTTCGTCCAGCGCCACGCATTCATCGGTCTTGTGGATGGTGGCGTTGACGGGGCCGAGCTCCACCACCTCGGCGCCCAGCGGCGCGATGAAGCGGCCATCCGAGGTGCCGCCGCCGGTGCTCTGTTCCGGGTCGATGCCGCACAGATCGCCGCACACCGCCACCACGGTTTCACGCAACAGGCCGCCCGGCGGAGTGAGAAACGGCTCGCCGGAAAGATGCCAGTCGATATGGAAATCCACGCCGTGCCGACCCAGGATCGCCTCGCTGCGCGCGCGCAGGTCATCGGCGCGGCTGGCCGTGCTGTAGCGGAAGTTGAACAGCACCGTGAGCGTGCCGGGGATGACGTTGTTGGCACCGGTGCCTGCGTTGATGTTGGACACCTGCATCGAGGTGGGCGGGAAATCCGCGTTGCCCTCGTCCCAGCGCTCGGCGGTCAACTCCGCCAGTGCCGGTGCCAGCGCGTGGATCGGGTTCAGCGCCTTTTCCGGATAGGCCACGTGGCCTTGCACGCCGCGCACGGTGAGCGTGGCCGACAGCGAGCCGCGGCGACCGACGCGGATCAGGTCGCCCAGCTTTTCCTTCGCAGACGGTTCGCCCACCACGCACCAGTCGATCTTTTCGCCCACGGCACGGAAATGTTCGACCACCTTGCGCACACCGTCGATCGCCACACCTTCCTCGTCACTGGTCAGCAACAACCCCACCCGGCCGCGATGCTGCGGATGAGCCGCCACAAACTGCTCCAGCGCCACCACCATCGCCGCCACCGAGCCTTTCATGTCGGCGGCGCCACGGCCGTATAGACGGCCATCCCGAATGGATGGCTCGAACGGCGGGCTCTGCCAGGCCTCCTCCGGCCCGCTGGGCACCACGTCGGTGTGGCCCAGGAAGGCCAGCGTGGGGCCGGCGTCGCCGTGGGTGGCCCACAGGTTGTCGACGTCGCCGTAGCGCAGGTGCTCGATGCGGAAGCCCACGCGCTCGAGGCGCTCGGCAATCAACGGCAGGCAGCCGGCGTCGTCGGGGGTGACCGAGCGGCGGCGGATCAATTCGCAGGTGAGATCGAAGACGGCGGACATGCGCTCTCGCAGAGACAGCGGGAAAAGGGAAATCGCAGCATATCAAGCGTGCGACGCGACGTTGCCTCAGCCGGCCACCACCACGCCCAGCACATGCCCCACCGCGTAGGTGACCGCGGCGGCGGCGGCGGTGATCGCGAACTGGCGTGCGATCGAAAACAGCATGCTGCGCCCGGTGAACAGCGAGGTGCCGATACCGATCAGGGCGAGGCCCGCGGCGGTGGAGAAGACGCTGGCGAGCAACGCGGCCTGGCCGCCCAGGAAAAAGTACGGCGCCACCGGAAACAGCGCACCGCAGGCGAACAGGCAGAACGACGAAATGGCCGCGCCCCAGGCCGAGCCGCCCAGTTCGCTGGGGTCGACACCCAGATCCTCGCGCACCAGCATGTCCAGCGCCGCGCGCGGGGTTTCGGTGACGTGGCCGGCCAGATGCGCCGCGGCGGCGGGATCGAGCCCCTTCTCCCGATAGATGCCGGTGATGTGGCGCAGGCCGTCTTCCGGTGACACCGCCAGCCGCTCGGCACGCTCGGTGATCTGCGCCTGGTAGAACTCGCGCGAGCTGTTGACCGAAAGCCATTCGCCCAGCGCCATCGAACAGGCACCAGCGACCAGACCCGCCAGACCCGCCAGCAGCACGGCGCGATCGCCGGACGCCGCGCCGGCCATGCCCATCACCAGGCTGACGTTCGAAACCAGCCCGTCGTTGGCGCCCAGCACCGCCGCGCGCAGCGTGTTGCCGCTTTGCGGCCGGTCGCGGCGGCCGTGCACGCCGTGCTCGTCCCGCGGAATGAAATGATCGCGATGGCGGTTGCGGTCCACCGGCGTGGATTCGTGGTCGGCATGTTCCAGCCGCACCACGGTCGGCATCACGAACTCGGTGCCGAAGCGACGCGCGAACGCGCTCAGGGCGCGAACGCGCAAGCCGACATGCGCCGGGGGCACGGTTTCGCCAAGCTCGCGCAGGCGCGCTTCCCAGAAACCGGCGTTGACGGTTTCACCCTGGGCAATGCGTCGATACGCCCGCGCCAGCCTGGCGTCGGTGGCCAGCTCGGCCAGCCGTCCATACAGCGCGGCGTTGTCGCGCTCGATCCGCAGATTGTTGCGATAGCGCCGTACCCGGTGGGTGCTCATATCCTCAACTCAGCGGGTGAACAGCTTCTTGAAGCCGTTGTCGCTGAAGCCCACGCTCACCGTGCCGCCGGGTTGCACAACCACGGGGCGACGGATCAGCGCGGGGTATTCCTTCAGCAGCAGGGTCCACTCCGGATCGCTGCCGGGGTTCTTGCGCTGCGGCAGCAGGTTGCGCCAGGTGGTGGACGATTTGTTGACCAGCTTTTCCCAGCCACCGAGCTGCGCCGCCCAGTCTTTCAACGTCGCTGCCGGCACCGGATTGGCGCGGTAGTCGACGAAGTCGTGGGCCACCTCGAAGCGGGTCAGCCAGTTGCGGGCCTTCCTGCAGGTATCGCAGTTGGGAAGGCCGTAAAGCGTCGGTTCGGTCACGCCGGTTTCCTGTAGGAGCGCACCCTGTGCGCGATTGATTTCACCGCCGGTCCTGTCGCCCACAGGGTGGGCTCCTACAGGGCGCGCAGCAGCTCGTTGATGCCGGTCTTGCTGCGGGTTTTCTCGTCCACCTGTTTCACGATGATGGCGGCATAGAGACTGTGGCTGCCGTCCTTCGCGGGCAGGTTGCCGGCGACCACCACGCTGCCGGCGGGTACGCGGCCGTAGCTGGTTTCGCCGGTGGCGCGGTTGTAGATGCGGGTGGATTGGCCCAGGAACACGCCCATGCCGATCACGCTGCCCTTCTCCACCACCACGCCCTCCACCACTTCCGAGCGCGCGCCGATGAAGCAGTTGTCCTCGATGATGGTGGGGCCGGCCTGCAACGGCTCCAGCACGCCGCCGATTCCCACGCCGCCGGACAGGTGCACGCCCGCGCCGATCTGCGCGCACGAACCCACCGTGGCCCAGGTATCGACCATCGTGCCGGCACCCACGTGGGCGCCGATGTTGACGTAGCTGGGCATCAGCACGGCGTCTTTGGCGATGTGCGCGCCGCGGCGCACCAGCGCGCCGGGAACCACGCGGGCGCCCAGGTTCTGCAGCTCGGCGTCGTTGCCGTGGGCGAAACGCAGCGGCACCTTGTCGAAGGCCTGCGCCGCGCCGCCGTCGACGACATGGTTGCCATTGATGCGGAAGTACAGCAGCACGGCTTTCTTGAGCCACTGGTTCACCGTCCAGCCGCCATGGCCATCGGGCTCGGCCACGCGACGCTCGCCCGATTCGAGCAGGTCGATGACCTGTTCGACGGCGGGACGCAGCTGGCTTTCGATTTCGGCGGCGGTCAGTTCGTTGCGACGCTCGAACGCGTCGTTGATCAGGGTTTCGATGGCTTGCATGGGCTGAGGTTCGCTCGCGTATCTGGATGGCTAAACGCGCGACCTGTCCACGGCCGCGCAATCGGACTGCCAAGGTTACAGGAACTAGTCTTTGGACGGCCCGATGCGCTCCAGCAGCGCGTGCAGCAGGCGGTCACGCAGCGCCGGGGCGAGTGGCGCGTTGTGGCGGTCACTGAGCAGGAAGAAGTCCTCGACGCGCTCGCCGAAGGTAGCGATGCGTGCGTCATGCACCCGTGCGCCGGCATCCAGGATCACCTGCGCCACCGCCGCCAGCAGGCCGGGACGGTCGGTGCCGACCAGCGCCAGCTGGGTGCGGTCGCCCGCATCGTCGAAGCTGATCTTGGGCGCCATCTGGAAGTGCCGCTGATGGCGCGACATGCTGCGCTTGCTGGGCTGCACGCCGGTCGACACGGTCAACGCGCGCTGCAGGCGTTGCTGCAGTTCCTCGGCGCGCACGGAATTGGCCGGCTGCTGGCTGTCCGCTTCCAGCAACAGGAAGGTATCCATCGCCATACCCTTGGGCGAGCTGAGAATGCGCGCTTCCATCACCGAGAAACGCAGCCGGTCGAGCATCGCGGTGACGGAGGCGAACAGCCCGTCGCGGTCGGGCGTGTAGACGAACAATTCGGTACTGCCGCGCACCGACATCGGGTGCACGGCCACCAGCGGCACC
>DATJCF010000078.1:0-3184 GCA_035514935.1 Rhodanobacter sp.
CCGGACGAGATCCGCGCGGTAAGCCAGCGCGTGCAGAACGATCCGGTGGAAGTGACGGTGGAAGCGCCCGCCGATGAGAAGCCGGCGATCGAGCAGCGTTTCCACGAAGTGGAACCGGCGCAGAAGATCGATGCGCTGACGCAGTTGCTGGGCGGCGCGCACGCGGAGCAGGCACTGGTGTTCTGCAACATGCGCCGCGAGGTGGATGCAGTGGCGCAGGAACTCGACCGCCGCGGTTTCTCCGCACTGGCCCTGCACGGCGACATGGAACAACGCGACCGCGACGAAGTGCTGGTGCGCTTCGCCAACCACAGCTGTGCGGTGCTGGTCGCCACCGACGTGGCCGCGCGGGGCCTGGACATCGTGGCGCTGCCGCTGGTGGTGAGTTACGACATTGCGCACGACCCGGAAACGCATACGCATCGCATTGGCCGTACTGGCCGTGCCGGACAGGCGGGTCTTGCCATCACGCTGTGCACGCCACGCGAGCGGCCAAAGGCGGCAAACATCGAGGAACTCAACGGCACGCCGCTGCCGTGGCGGCCGTTGAAAATCACACCTGCACGCGGCAAGACCCTGCATCTGGCACCGATGAAAACCCTGGTGATCGACGCCGGCCGGCAGGACAAGCTGCGCCCCGGCGACATTCTGGGTGCGCTCACCGGCGACGCGGGATTGAGCGCGAACGACATCGGCAAGATCGACGTGTTCGCCACCCGCGCCTACGTGGCGATCACCCGCGCGCTGGTGAACAAGGCGCTGGAGCGGCTGCGCGCAGGCAGGATCAAGGGGCGGAATTTTCGGGTAAGGCCGCTGGGGTGATGAGAGTCGCGAACGAAGGCCTGTCCTTCGCTTCCCGATAAACAGAGAAGCCCGAAGGGACCTGAATCTCCTCTCCCCATTGGGGAGAGGACACAGGAGAGGGGCGGTGCTTGCGGAGAGGTCAGGCGAAGCTTTTCGGCGTCGTGGGTGGCTTCGTTGAAGCTTCCCCGCGGCGTGCCCCCTCTCCCTGCCCTCTCCCCGCAGGGGAGAGGGAGTTACGGCTTCTTCCGACTTCGAGGCGGATTGCTCTCGTCTGCGCGGGTTGGCGGGGGATTTCTTTCAGCCGCGCGCTTGCTCTTGCAACCACTGCGCCGCACCGCGGCCGGCGATCAGGCCGCTGGCGAAGCAGGCGGTCAGCAGGTAGCCGCCGGTGGGGGCTTCCCAGTCAAGCATTTCGCCGGCGCAGAACACGCCGGGGCGGGTGCGCAGCATCAGCGCATCGTCCAGTGATTCCAGCCGCACGCCGCCGGCGGTGCTGATGGTTTCGGCCAGCGGGCGCGGTGCGCATAGCTGCAGCGGCAGCGCTTTCAACTGCGCGGCCAGCGCGACGGGGTCGGCCAGCGTGGCCTTGTCGGTCAGCTCGAATACCAGTGCCGCCCTGGCGCGATCCAGCCCCGCCCGCCGTCGCAGCCAGTCGCCGATGCTGTGCTTGCCGCGTGGCGCCGACAACCGTTCGGCCAGCACGGTCTGGCTGTAGCCCGGCACCAGATCCAGCATGAGTTGTGCTTCGCCGTGCGCGGCAAGCTGCTCGCGCAGCTCGGCGCCGATGGCGTAGATGAGGCTGCCCTCGATACCGTATTCGCTGATCACGCACTCGCCCTGGCGCGCGTGGTCCAGCCCGGCGCGATCACGCCAATGCGCCACCACCGGTTTCAACGGCGCGCCGGCAAAGCGCTGGATCAGGTGCTCGCTCCAGCGCACCTCGAAACCGCCGTTGGCCGGTTGCAGCGGCGCAACCTCGGCGCCGAGTTGTTCCAGCACGCCGACCCAGGCGCCATCGGAACCCAGCTGCGGCCAGCTGGCGCCGCCAAGCGCCAGCAGCACGGCATCGGCTTTCCGTTCGATCTCGCCTGCGGGCGTGGCGAAGCGCAGCGCGCCGGTTGGCGTCCAGCCCAGCCAGCGATGGTGCATGTGGAAAGCCACGCCCGACTCGCGCAGTCGCCGCAGCCACGCGCGCAGCAGCGGGGCGGCCTTCATGTCGCGCGGGAATACCCGGCCGGAACTGCCGACGAAGGTTTCCACCCCCAGCCCGCGCGCCCACTCACGCAGCGCGTCCGCATCGAACGCTGCCAGCCATGAGGCAATGGCGCGCTGGCGTTCGCCATAGCGCTGCACGAAGGCGGCCAGCGGTTCGCCGTGAGTGAGGTTGAGTCCGCCCTTGCCGGCGAGCAGGAATTTGCGCCCGACCGAGCCCATGGCGTCGTATACGTCGACCGCCACGCCCGCCGCGACGGCGGCCTCGGCCGCCATCAATCCCGCGGGGCCGCCGCCGATGATGGTCAGGTGCGGTGAATGGTTTTCTTGCGTCATGCGGCCATGGTCGCACGAGCGCCTGCGATGGCATCCGTACCGTCGACATCACCGTTGTTTGAGTGCAACGGCGTCCGCGGGATCAATGACCGGCGGTGGATGCCGATGCCGGCTCGCTGCCCTTGGTGCTGTCATCGCTCATCGGCATGGCCGGGCTGGCCGGGCTGTCGCTCGCCGGGCTCGATGCGCTGACCGCGCCGCGCGTGTAGACGATCTGCTGGTCGCCCTGGCAATGCCCGACCACCTTGCCCGACGTTACCTCCTGGCCCGCCGGCACGATGGCCAGCGTGTAGTCGGCCACGCCGCTGGCCTTGATCCTGGCGTCGATATCCGACTTCACCGTGTCGCAGGACGCGTGGGCAAGCAGCGGCATCATCGCCAGCGCCAGCAGTCCCAATCCGATACGCATGTTCATGGCGGCCTCTCCAGGGTGGAATCGTGCCATCAGACGACAGCCGCGATGAACGCCGCGTCGAGGAAACGCCGCCTCCCCGTGGCCGCACATCAAGGCGCGGGGCCGTGGGCCGTCCCGTCGTACTGGAATCGCGCCGGCTCCGGCGCATGCAGGCTGAAGCCCTGCGCGTGGCCGACGCCCATCGCGGTGAGCACGCGCAGCGTTTCCTCGTCGGCCACCCACTCGGCCACCACTTCCAGCCCCAGCCGCTGGCCGATGTCGGCCACCGCACGCACGATGGCGTGGCTGACCGGGTCGGTGAGCATGTCGCGGATGAAGCTGCCATCGATCTTGATGATGTCGATCGGCAGGTTCTTCAGATACGCGAACGACGACATGCCCACGCCGAAATCGTCCAGCGCGGTCTTGCAGCCGACC
>DATJCF010000079.1:0-9601 GCA_035514935.1 Rhodanobacter sp.
CTCGACGATGGCACTGCCAGGGATCGAGGAGAGCAGCACGCGACGCAGCGCGTTGCCCAGGGTGTGGCCAAAGCCACGCTCGAGCGGCTCGACTACCACCTTGGCGCGGTTGGCTCCGAGCTGTTCGACGCTGAGGCCACGAGGCCGCAGCACGCTAGTTGACGAAACTGCCATGCAGAGCTCCGGTAATTACTTCGAGTAAAGCTCGATGATCAATGCTTCATTGATGTCGGACGGCAGGTCGCCGCGATCCGGCACCGACTTGAACGTACCTTCAAATTTCTTGGCATCGACCTCGACCCAGATCGGACGCAGGTCCATGGTGTCGAACACGGTCGCCGCTTCCTGCACGCGCAGTTGGCTGCGCGCCTTATCAGTCAGTGCAATCGCATCGCCCGGACGAACCTGGTACGAAGGAATATTCACTTTCTTGCCGTTCACCAGGATCGCCTTGTGAGCAACCAGCTGACGCGCCTGGGCGCGGGTGACCGCGAAACCCATGCGATAAACGACGTTGTCCAAGCGGCTCTCGAGCAGGCGCAACAGGTTTTCACCGGTGTTGCCCTTGAGCGTGGTCGCCTTGGTGTAGTAGTTGCTGAACTGGCGTTCAAGCACACCGTAGATGCGCTTGACCTTCTGCTTCTCACGCAACTGCACGGCGTAGTCGGACATGCGCATGCGCTTGTTGGCGCCATGCTGACCGGGCTTGTTTTCCAGCTTGCACTTGGAATCCAGCGCGCGCGCCGGGCTCTTCAGGCTCAGATCCGCACCCTCGCGACGGGCGAGTTTGCAGGTAGCTCCACGATAACGGGCCATGGGTTACTCCTTAGACTCGACGCTTCTTGGGGGGACGGCAGCCATTGTGCGGAATGGGCGTGACGTCGATGATATTGAGCACCTTGAAGCCCAACGCGTTCAGCGAGCGCACGGCCGACTCGCGACCCGGGCCGGGGCCCTTGATCCGCACTTCGACCGTCTTGACGCCATACTCGCCAGCCACGCGGCCGGCCTTCTCGGCGGCAACCTGCGCCGCGAACGGCGTCGACTTGCGCGAGCCACGGAAACCGGCGCCGCCGGCGGTAGCCCACGACAAGGCATTGCCCTGGCGATCGGTGATGGTGACGATGGTGTTGTTGAAGGAAGCCTGCACGTGGGCCACCGCATCGGTGACAACGCGCTTGATCTTCTTCTTTGCTTTTACCGGCTTAGCCATATTCGGAATCCGTTACTTCTTGATCGCGCGACGGGGACCCTTGCGGGTACGTGCGTTGGTACGCGTGCGCTGACCGCGCACCGGCAGGCCACGACGATGGCGCAGGCCACGGTAGCAACCAAGATCCATCAGACGCTTGATGGCGATACCCACCTCGCGACGCAGATCACCTTCGACAATGTACTTGCCGATCTCGTGGCGGATTTTCTCCACCTCACCCTCGCTGAGGGATTTGATCTGGGTGGTGGGAACCACACCAGCATCCGCGCAGACCTTCTTGGCCCGGCTGCGGCCGATACCGTAAATGCTCTGCAAACCAACCCAGACATGCTTCTGGACCGGCAAATTGACACCCGCGATGCGCGCCATGATGTTCTTTCTCCGATGCGTTTCGTGCGCGGTAAACGCGCAATTCTAACCTGAATTACACTGCCGGGAAAGCCCTGCGGCACCGCGGTGCCGCCACCTCCCGACTTCGAACCCGACACACGCAGCTCAACTGCGGCGAAGGTTGGCCTTCTTGAGCAGACTTTCGTACTGATGACTGACCAGATGCGCCTGGATCTGCGACGTGAAGTCCATCACCACCACCACCACAATCAGCAGCGAGGTGCCGCCGAAATAGAACGGTACGTGCCAGAAGCTCTGCATGAACGACGGCACCAGGCACACCAGCACCAGATACAGCGCGCCCACACCGGTCAAGCGTGTCATTACCGCGTCGACGTAACTGGCGGTGGCCCGACCCGGACGGATGCCCGGAATCAGTGCACCTGACCGCTTGAGATTGTCGGCGGTCTCATCGGCGTTGAAGACGATTGCCGTATAGAAGAACGCGAAACCAATCACCAGGATCGAGTACACGATGTCGTACAACGGCTCGCCCGGGTTCAGTGACTGGGTCAGTTCCTGCAGCCAGCGTGACTGGTGACCGGTACCGAACCAGGTGATCGCCGTTGCCGGGAACATCAGCAGGCTGGACGCGAAGATCGGCGGGATGACGCCCGACATGTTGATCTTCAGCGGCAGGTGCGAGCTCTGGTTCTGGTAAGCGTTCTGACCGCCGCCGCGTCGCGCGTAATTCACGGTGATGCGCCGTTGCGCACGCTCCATGAACACCACGAACGCCGTGACTGCCAGGACCAGCCCGAAAACCATCAACAACTTCAGCACCGTCAGCTCGCCGTTGTTGGCCATGCCCAGCGTATGCACCACCGCTTCCGGCAGGCCGGCAACAATGCCGGCGAAGATCAGCAGCGAGATACCGTTGCCGATGCCGCGCTCGGTCATCTGCTCGCCCAACCACATCAGGAACATAGTTCCCGCGGTCAGCCCGATCACCGATGCCATGATGAAGCCGAAGCCCGGGTGGTAAACCACCGGTGCTCCGCCGGCCGCCACCTGCTTCTGCAGCGCCACCGCGATACCGAACGACTGGAACAACGCCAACCCGACCGTGCCGAAGCGCGTGTACATGGTCATCTTGCGCTTGCCGGACTCGCCTTCCTTGCGCAGTGCCTGCAGGCTGGGTACGACCGACCCCATCATCTGGATCACGATCGACGCGGAAATGTACGGGATCACGCCCAGCGCGAACACCGAGAACCGCTCCAGCGCGCCACCCGAGAACATGTTGAACATGTCCATCAAGCCATTGCCGTTGACCAGGCTGGTCATCGCCGCCGGATTGACGCCGGGCACCGGAATGAACGAGCCCAGGCGGAAGACCACCAGAGCGCCGATCACGAAGAAGATGCGCTGACGAAGCTCCGTCAGCTTGCCGAGCTTGCCGAGTGCATTGCCCTTGGCTGCAGCCACCGTCTTACTCCACGCTGCCGCCGGCCGCCTCGATGGCTGCCTTGGCGCCGGCGGTAGCCAGCAGACCTGACAACTTCACCGCGCGACCGATCTCGCCCTTCAGGACGACCTTGACCTTCTTGGCGCGACTGTTGATCAGGCCAGCCTGATGCAGCGCGACGACGTCGATCACGTCAGCCTTGAGACTGGCCAACTGGTACAGGAACACTTCCTGGCTGCCGACCTTCAGCTTGGAACGGAAACCGACCTTCGGCATCCGGCGGTTCAGCGGCATCTGGCCGCCTTCGAAACCGTATTTGTGGGTGCCGCCGGCACGGGCGTGCTGGCCCTTGTGGCCGCGACCTGCGGTCTTGCCGAGGCCCGAACCGATACCGCGGCCGACGCGAAGGCGCGTCTTGTGCGAGCCGGCGGCCGGCTGGATGTCATTCAAGCGCATGATGCTTACTCCTCGACCCGGACCAGGTAATAGACCGTATTGATCAGGCCACGAACCTGCGGGCTGTCCTTCAATTCGCGGACATCGTTGATCTTGCCCAGACCCAGCGCCTTGACGCTGAGGCGGTGACGCGCCTGCACGCCGCGCAGGCCCTTGACCAGGCGCACGCGCACGGTCTTGTCGGCGGTTGCTTGAGACTTAGCCATTGCCGAGCACCTCTTCCAGTGTCTTGCCACGCTTGGCGGCGATCTTCTTGGGCGAGGCGACTGCCTGCAGGCCCTTGATGGTGGCGCGCACCAGGTTGATCGGGTTGCGCGAGCCGACCGCCTTGGCCAGCACGTTCTTGACGCCGACCACTTCGAGCACGGCACGCATGGCGCCGCCGGCGATCACGCCGGTACCTTCGGAAGCGGGCTGCATGTAGACGCGGGCCGCACCATGGTTGGCCTTGATGGCGTACCACAGCGTGCCGTTGTTCAGTTCGATGTTCACCATCTGGCGACGGGCGCGCTCCATCGCCTTGGAAATGGCCACCGGCACTTCACGTGCCTTGCCATAGCCGAAGCCGACCTTGCCCTCGCCGTCGCCGACAACCGTCAGCGCGGTGAAACTCATTTGGCGGCCACCCTTGACGGTCTTGGCCACGCGGTTGACGGCAATCAGCTTTTCGAGCAGGCCGTCCGAATTTTCGCGATCGTTAGAAGACATGTTCTATCCGTATGCCCGACAAACGGGACTTTGCTTGCGGCTGAGCCGCTTGGAGTTGTAGGTGTCGCTTGCGGTACCGGCACACCGGAGGCGCCGCCGAACCAGGTGTCGCTTTCTTAAAACTTCAGACCCGCTTCGCGAGCAGCTTCGGCCAACGCCTTGATACGCCCGTGATAGCGGAAACCGGAGCGATCGAATGCCACCGACTCGATACCGGCAGCCTTGGCGCGCTCGGCCACAGCCTTGCCCACCGCCGCAGCAGCGGCCAGGTTCTTGGTGCCCTTCAGGCCTTCGGCCACGGACTTCTGCAGCGTCGAGGCAGCGGCCACCACATTGGTGCCCGACGCATCGAACACCTGCGCGTACAGATGCTGGCCGGTGCGATGCACCGACAGACGCGCAACCGCCAGCTTGCGGATGTGCGAGCGGGTGGACTTGGCGCGACGCAGACGACTTTCGTTCTTGTTCATCGTTATATCTCCAGGAAGCGGATCGACTTGGGGTGGCTGTTTCTGCTCTTTGTGAAGAGTCTGGCCATGGATGGCCAGTCTTTACGCGCAGGGACAGCGCACTTAAGCCTTCTTGGCTTCCTTCATCGTGATCTTCTCACCGGCATAGCGGACACCCTTGCCCTTGTACGGCTCGGGCGGACGGAAGCCGCGGATCTTGGCGGCCACTTGGCCGACGCGCTGCTTGTCGCTGCCCTTGATCAGGACCTCGGTCTGCGTCGGCGTCTCGATGCTGATGCCTTCGGGCGCATCAAACACCACCGGATGGGAGAACCCGAGGCTGAGGTTCAGCGACTTGCCGGCCATCGATGCGCGGTAACCCACGCCGACCAGCTCCAGCTTGCGCTCATAACCTTCGGAAACGCCCTTGACCATGTTGGCCAGCAACGCACGCGCGGTGCCGCCGAACATGTCATCAGTACCTTCGGCGAGGCTGACGGTGGCAACGCCGTTGTCCACCGCCACCGAAACGCCCGGCAGATGATGAACGGACAAGGCGCCCTTCGGGCCCTTGACCGAAATGTTCTCGGTACCCACGATCAGCTCCACGCCCTTGGGCAGGGTAATCGGCTGTTTGGCAACTCGTGACATGATCGACTCCTTATGCCACTTGGCCGATGACTTCGCCGCCCAGACCCTTGGCACGGGCCTGCGCGTCGGTCAGCAGACCGGCGGAAGTCGAGATGATGGAAATACCCAGACCACCCAGCACCTTGGGCAGCTCGTCCTTGCCGCGATACACACGCAGGCCGGAGCGGCTGACACGGGAAATGGTCTCGATGGCGGGGGCGCCGTCGAAGTACTTGAGTTGAATCTCGAGTACCGGCTTGCCCTCCTCGGCGGAGGTCTTGAGATCGAGGATATAACCCTCGTTCTTGAGAAGGTTGGCGATCGCCACCTTCAATTTCGACGACGGCATACGGACGGCCGGCTTGCCCATGGCCTGGGCATTGCGGACGCGCGTAAACAGATCGGCGATGGGATCAGTCATGCTCATGAAAACATCCTTCAGAGTGCACCGATATCCGATAAAACCGGAAATCAATCAGATTGTGAGCCAGCATGGAAGCCGGCCTGCGTTGCGCAGACCGCCGACTATATCAGCTTTACCAGGTTTTAGCGAATCTCGATGCGGTAGTCGCATCAGCGTTGGCGACATGCCAGCGCGTGGCACGGCGGCGAGGCAACAAGCCTCGCCGCCGGCGCAAATCAGAAAATTACCAGCTGGCCTTGCGCAGGCCCGGCACGTCGCCGCGCATGGTTGCTTCGCGCAGCTTGTTGCGGCCCAGGCCGAACTTGGCATAGACAGCACGCGGGCGACCGGTCAACGCACACCGGGTGCGCTGGCGCACCGGGCTGGCATCGCGCGGAAGCTTCTGCAGCTTGCTCTGGGCATCCATCTTCTCCTCGTAGGAGGCAGTGGCGCTCAGCACGATCGCTTTCAGTTCGGCACGCTTGACGGCGTACTTCTGGACGAGTTTGGTCCGCTTGATATCGCGGTTCACCATTGATGTCTTGGCCATGGATAACGCCTATCAGTTGCGGAACGGGAAGCTGAACGCGGCCAGCAAGGCCTTGGCTTCGTCATCGGTCTTGGCGGTGGTGGTGATGGAGATATCCATACCGCGCAGCGCGTCGACCTGGTCGAAATCGATCTCCGGGAAGATGATCTGTTCCTTGATGCCGAAGTTGTAGTTGCCACGGCCGTCGAACGCCTTCGCCGACACGCCGCGGAAGTCGCGCACGCGGGGCAGCGAGATGTTGATCAGGCGGTCCATAAACTCCCACATCTGGGCGCGGCGCAAGGTGACCTTGCAACCGATCGGCCAGCCGTCGCGGATCTTGAACGAGGCCACGGAAACGCGCGCCTTGGTCGTGATCGGCTTCTGGCCGGAAAGCTTGGCCATGTCGGCCACGGCATTCTCCAGCACTTTCTTGTTGCCGGCCGCTTCGCCCACGCCCATGTTCAGCGTGATCTTGGTGATGCGGGGAACCTGCATCACGTTCTGGTAGCCGAACTGCTCGGTGAGCTTGGCGACTACCTGCTCTTTATAAAACTTTTCAAGGCGCGTCATGATCGTGTTCCTTACGCGTCCACGACCTCGCCATTCGAACGGAACACGCGAACCTTGCGCCCATCTTCGAGCGTTTTGGTGCCGACGCGTTCACCCTTGTTCGTGGCGGGGTTGAACAGCTGCACATTGGAGAGATGGATCGAAGCTTCACGCTCGACGATACCGCCAGCCTGGTTGGCCTGCGGGTTCGGCTTGGTGTGGCGCTTGACCAGATTCACGTTGGAGACGAACACGCGCTCGCCTGCAACACGCAGCACATCGCCGCGTTGGCCCTTGTTTTTGCCGGTGATCACGAGGACCTGATCACCTTTTCGGATACGGTTCATTTCTTGACTCCGCTCAGAGCACTTCAGGCGCGAGGGAGACGATCTTCATGAACTTCTCGCTGCGCAGCTCGCGGGTAACCGGTCCGAAAATACGGGTACCGATCGGCTCGAGCTTGTTGTTGAGGAGGACCGCTGCATTGCCGTCGAAACGGATCAGCGAACCATCGGGACGGCGCACGCCCTTGGCGGTACGAACCACCACGGCACTGTACACCTCACCCTTCTTTACCTTGCCGCGGGGAATCGCATCCTTCACGGTGACCTTGATGACATCGCCGATCGCGGCGTAACGGCGCTTGGAGCCACCGAGCACCTTGATGCACATCAGTTCCTTCGCGCCGCTGTTGTCCGCTGCGGAGAGCGTGCTTTGCACCTGAATCATGTCTGCACCCTCCCTTAGACGCTGGCGCGCGTGATGATTTCGACCACACGGTGATGCTTGGTCTTGGACAACGGACGGCACTCGGCGATACGTACGAGATCACCTTCGTTCGCACCCAGGTCGTCCTGCGCGTGCAGCTTGGTCGAACGACGGATGATCTTGCCCAGCAGCCAATGCTGCACCTGGCGCTCGACCAGCACGGTGACCGTCTTGTTCATCTTGTTGCTGGTGACGCGACCCTCGAGGGTACGCGCCTGCTTCGCTTCTGCTTGAACTTCTTGATTATTGGCGCTCATCTCGGCCGTCCCTTACTTCTTGCCGCCGAGCACGAACTTCGTGCGGGCGATGTCACGCCGAACGCGGCGAAGCTGGTGCGGCTGAGTGAGCTGGCCGGAACCCTTTTGCATGCGCAGGTTGAACTGCTCCTTGCGCAGGTCCAACAGGTGCTGCTTCAACTCGTCGGCCGACTGGTTATTGATATCTTTGCTGGCCATCACATCACCGCCCTGGTCACGAACTGGGTCTGCACGGACAGCTTCGCCGCCGCCAGACGGAACGCTTCACGCGCCGTGGTCTCGTCGAGACCCTCGATCTCGTAAAGCATGCGGCCGGGCTGGATCTGGGCAACCCAGAACTCGACGCTGCCCTTGCCGGCGCCCATACGCACTTCGATCGGCTTCTTGGTGATCGGCTTGTCGGGGAACACGCGGATCCACAACTTGCCGCCACGCTTGACGTAGCGCGTGATGCAACGACGCGCGGCCTCGATCTGACGCGCGGTGATCGCACCGTGCGTGATCGCCTTCAGGCCGTACTCGCCGAAACTGACGAGGTTGGCGCACTGGGCCAGACCGTCGTTGCGGCCCTTGAACTGCTTGCGGTATTTGGTTCGCTTAGGTTGCAACATGGCAACTCTCCTTACTTCGCAGACCGCTCGCGGCGGCCGTCACCGGCCTCGCGACGCGAATCATTACGACGACCTTCGCCACCTTCGCGGCGCGGCTGCGACGACTCGTCCTTCGACTCCTGGCTGGCCGCGGCGAGATCGAAGATTTCGCCCTTGAAGATCCACACCTTGATGCCGATGATGCCGTAGGTCGTTTTCGCCTCGGCAAAGCCGTAGTCGATGTCCGCGCGCAGCGTATGCAGCGGCACGCGACCCTCGCGACTCCATTCGGAACGAGCGATCTCGGCACCGTTCAGACGACCGGATACGTTGATCTTGACGCCCAGCGCACCGAGGCGCATCGCGTTGCCGACCGAGCGCTTCATCGCGCGGCGGAACATGATGCGGCGCTCCAGCTGCTGCGCGATCGACTCGGCAACCAGCTGCGCGTCGAGCTCGGGTTTGCGCACTTCGCTGACGTTGATGTGCGTCGGGACGCCCATCATGTCGCTGACTTCCTTGCGCAGCTTCTCGATATCCTCGCCTTTTTTGCCGATCACCACGCCCGGACGGGCGGTGTGGATCGTCACGCGTGCGGTCTTGGCCGGACGCTCGATCTGGATTTTCGAGATGCCGGCCTGGGCCAGCTTCTTCTTCAGCATGTCGCGAACCTTGATGTCCGCCACGAGGTACGTGGCGTAATCACGCTTGTTCGCATACCACTTCGAGTTCCAATCCTTGGCAATGCCGAGGCGGATACCGGTGGGATGAACTTTATGACCCATCGTCTATATCCTCGGTCAGTTGCCAACAACCACAGTGATGTGGCTGGTGCGTTTCAGGATGCGCGAACCGCGGCCCTTGGCCCTGGCATACATGCGCTTCATCGCCGGACCTTCGTCGACGAAGATGCTGGACACCTTCAGTTCGTCAACGTCGGCGCCGAGATTGTTCTCGGCATTGGCGACGGCCGAAAGCAGCACCTTGCGAACGAGGTGTGCGGCCTTCTTGTTGGTGTAGGTGAGCACGTCGCTGGCCCGGCCCACGGGAAGCCCGCGAACGAAATCAGCCACCAGGCGTGCCTTTTGCGCCGAGATGCGGGCGCCACGCAGGATCGCTTTGGCTTCAGTGCTCATCACTTGCCCTTCTTGTCGCCGACATGGCCCTTGAACGTACGGGTCACCGCGAACTCGCCGAGCTTGTGCCCGACCATGTTCTCGTTGATCAGGACGGGCACGTGCTGACGGC
>DATJCF010000080.1:0-5168 GCA_035514935.1 Rhodanobacter sp.
CAGCAACAGGCCGAGGAGCAACGCGGGATTGTTGTTGTAGTTGAGTCCGCCCAGCCACATCGTCAACAGCAACAGCGCAAAAAAGACGCCGAACGCGGTCGGCAGCACGTACACGCGGCGGCGGTCGAATTGCACCGGCAACGCTTCGGGCTGCCGCGGTCGGGCGAGCGCCTGCGCATGCGAACGAAGGCGCTGGACCAGGCGCCGGCTTGGTGGCCAGGCCGCGGGCCAGTGCCGCCGGGTCGGTGAGGTCGGCGAATTCGAGGGCGAAACGGCCCTTCTTCGCCCAGGCGTCCAGCAACCGCCAGGTGCCGCCGTAGCAGTCGTGCGCCGCCAACACCTTGGCGCCGGCCGGCACCAGCTCCAGCGCCAGTGCCACCGCCGACATGCCGCTGGAGGTGATCACGCCGCCCGCACCCTGCTCCAGCTCGGCCAGCGCATTGCCCAGCAGGTCGCGCGTGGGATTGCCGCTGCGCGAGTAGTCATAGACGCGCTTGTTGCCGAACCCGGCGAAGCTGTAGTTGCTGGACAGGTGCAGCGCCGGCACCACAGCGCCGTGCTGGGTGTCGCTCTCGATGCCGGCACGCACCGCGCGCGTGCTGGGGGCGGATGTATCGCTCATGGGGTTCTCCGGGTTACGGGTGTAGCGGCAGGTGCGCAAAAGGTTGAAGGCGGGCAGTCCGTGGCGGCGTTCATCGCAGCGCCTGGCGCAGCAGCGGCACGAGTTGTTCGGGTTCTTTCAGGAAGGCGTCGTGGCCGTACGGCGACTCGACCACTTCCAACGTGGCCGGCCCGTGCAGCCGACGCTGCAGCTCGCACAGATCGGCCAGCGGTACCAGCCGGTCCGACGGAAAGCCGATCAGCGTGGACGGCGCGTGGACCTGTTCGGGCGCCACCTCGTGCAGGTCGATCGATTCGGACAGGGCCAGGAAACGATCGGCGTCGAAGCGCTCCACGAAGCGCTGGCCGGCATGGTCGAGGTAATCCTCCACCGGGAAATGAAAGCGGTCGCCACGCCACTGCGGCTCACCGGAAAAGCGGCGGCCGAACTCGGCGCTGCCACGGTAGGTGGTCATCGCCAGCTGACGCGCCAGCGACAGGGCCTGATCCACCTGTCCGGTGGACTGGCCCATGCGCACGATGCCGCGCTGCACGCTGCGCTGGGCGGTGGACAACGGATGGGAGCGATGGGCACCGGCCAGCAACACCAGCCGCCCCACCTCGCGCGGATGGCGCTGGGCAAACGCCAATGCGGTCATCGCGCCGTAGGAGGCACCCACGAAGGCATGCAACTGGGGGATGCCCAGCGCCTTCAGCAACGCGGCCAGCGCGTCGGCCTGGTCTTCGCTGGATACCGCCTGGGTGTTCAGTTCGTTCGGGGTCAGCCAGTCGATGGCCAGCACCCGGTAGTGATCCAGATCCACGCCGCCGCCGGCGGACACCAGCGACTGCCACCAACCGGGCTTGCCGGCCTCATCCAGCGAGGTGACGTCGCGGTTGGCCGAAATACCGCCCAACACCGCCACCGTCGGCGCATCGGCCGCGCCGCACCACAGGTAGCGCACGTCGACTTCGCAGGGGCCATTGCCGTACTTGGGTGTCAGCGTCAGCCGCCGGCTGCTGCGCTGTGCGCCGAGTTCGCCACGCGCACGCGTCGCCGGGAACTCCACGATGGAGGCAGTGTGGGCCGGGCTGATTTCGGGCTGGCGGGTCATGCGGATCTCCGATCATCATCGTCTTGCGAAGACCGGAAGGGCCGCCCGGCGCAACAGGCGGAATCGCCGGTTACGCATGACGCCCATCTACCGGTTGATGCCGATCCGGCACCTCCGCAGGAGTTGGCACCGTCGCGAAATACATCCTCGCAGGTTGCCCCGGCATCCAAGGGCCTGTCCCTCCGCCGGTCTCGATGAGTGAAGCGCACACTAAATGCTTTATAGGGTGCTGTCAATAGCCGTCTAAACATCTAAACGCATATATGTTTATTCGAACATGCCATTAGCCTTTGACGCCCTATGGACGCATCCTCGTTGGCAACAACTACCGGAGAACCTTTCCATGAGCCTTCAGCTTGGCGACACCGCCCCCGACTTCACCATCGACTCCACCGCCGGGTCGACCAATTTCTACGAATATGCGGGCGACAGCTGGGTGGTGTTCTTCTCCCACCCGAAGGATTTCACCCCGGTCTGCACCACCGAGCTGGGCGCGTTCGCCCGCCGCAAGGGTGAATTCGACGCCCGTGGCACCAAGCTGATCGGCCTGTCGGTCGACTCCGTCGCCGATCATCACGGCTGGGCCAAGGACATCCAGGACGTTGGCGGCACCGCGCTGAACTACCCGCTGCTGGCCGACCAGGAGCGCAAGGTCGCCGGCCTGTACGGCATGATCCATCCGAAGGCCGACTCCACCGCCACCGTGCGCTCGATCTTCTTCATCGACCCGAAAAAGAAAGTGCGCACCGTGCTGACCTACCCGGCCAGCGCCGGCCGCAACATCGACGAAGTGCTGCGCATCCTCGACTCGCTGCAGCTCACCGACGGTCGCAAGCTGACCACCCCGGTCGACTGGAAGGCTGGCGAGGACGTGATCATCGCCCCGTCGGTGTCGGACGAAGAGGCCAAGGCCATCTATCCGAACGGATGGAAGACCCTGAAGTCCTACCTGCGCCTGGTGCCGCCGCCGGCCGCCTGAGCGCGATCGCTGCGTGACACCCGTGCCTCCATCCGCCCTGCGGGTGGGGGCACGGTCGTTAAGGCGTTGCCTTGAACATGCATCACAATGAAAACTTTCGTCCCACGGCCACACCGCTCATGAGCATTAGTCCCGACCTTTCCGCCAGCGTGGGACACACCCCGCTGGTACGGCTGCGCCACGCCTCCGAACTTACCGGCTGCCATATCCTGGCCAAGGCCGAGCTGCTCAACCCCGGCGGCTCGATCAAGGACCGCACCGCGCTGGGCCTGATCCTCGATGCGGAACAGCGTGGTGAACTCCTGCCCGGTGGCGTCATCGTGGAAGGCACCGCCGGCAACACCGGCATCGGCCTGACCCTGATCGGTGCCAGCCGCGGCTATCGCACGGTGATCTTCATGCCGGAGACGCAGAGCCGCGAGAAGATCGACACCTTGCGGGTCTCGGGCGCCGACGTGCGGCTGGTACCCGCCGTGCCCTACAGCAACCCCAACCATTACGCACACCACGCCCGCGCCCATGCCGAGGCGCTGAACAGCGCCAAGCCCGGCAGCGCGTGGTTCGCCAACCAGTTCGACAACACCGCCAACCGCGATTACCACGAAGCCACCACCGGCGTGGAAATCTGGGAGGACACCGCGGGCAAGATCGACGGCTTCGTCTGCGCCGCCGGCACCGGCGGTACGCTGGCCGGCGTGGGCCGCGCACTCAAGGCGCGCAATGCGGCCGTGCGCATTGCGCTGGCCGATCCGGCCGGCTCGGCGCTGGCGCACTACATCAACGCGGGCGAGCTGCTGGCCAGCGGCAACTCCATCAGCGAGGGCATCGGGTCCAGCCGTATCACCGCCAACTTCGCCGATGCGCCGATCGACCTGGCCTGGTCGATTCCGGACGACGAATCGGTACCGCTGGTGCATCGCCTGCTGCACGAGGAAGGCCTGTGCGCAGGCGGCTCCAGCGGCGTCAACCTGGCCGGCGCGATCCGCCTGGCGCGCGAGCTGGGCCCGGGCCACACCATCGTCACCATCCTGGCCGACGCCGGTACGCGCTACCAGGCCAAGCTGTTCAATCCGCCGTTCCTGCGCGAAAAAGCCATCCCGGTACCGGCCTGGCTGGACAAGGCGTTTCCAGCCTGATCAGCCGCCGCCTGCCGGACGCGGCAGGATCAGCATCGCATCGCCGTAGGAGAAAAACCGGTAGCGCTCCGCTACCGCGTGGCGATAGGCGTCCAGAATCACCTCGCGCCCGGCCAGCGCCGACACCAGCATCAGCAGGGTGGACTGCGGCAGGTGGAAGTTGGTCAGCAGGCCATCGATGCTGGTGAATGTGTAGCCGGGGAAGATGAAGATCTGCGTCTCGCCCGCGAACGGATGCAGCTGGCCATCCTTGCTGGCGCTTTCCAGCGCGCGCACCACCGTGGTGCCCACCGCGATCACCCGCCCGCCGGCGGCGCGGGTGCGGCGGATCTGCTCGATCAGGTGCGCGCCCACGTTGAGCCACTCGCGGTGCATGTGATGGTCTTCGAGGTTTTCCGCGCGCACCGGCTGGAACGTGCCGGCGCCCACGTGCAGCGTGATATAGCCAGTCTCGACACCGCGCTCGCGCAGCGCGTCCAGCGTGGCCTGGTCGAAATGCAGGCCCGCCGTGGGCGCCGCCACGGCGCCGGGTTCGCGCGCGTAGACGGTCTGGTAGCGCTCAAGGTCGCTGGCATCGGGGTGCCGCGCGATATATGGCGGCAGCGGCATTTCACCCAGTTTGAGCAGCAGTTTTTCCAGCAGCTCGGGCGCCTCGAAACGCAGGTGGAAAAACCCCTCGTCGCGCCCCAGCACCACCGCGTGACTGCCATCGGCCAGTTCGATGCGGCCGCCCACCTTCGGCTTCTTGCTGACGCCCAGTTGCACCGTCGCCTCATGCGCACCGGTGACGCGCTCGATCAGGATCTCCACCGCGCCGCCGGTGCTCTTGTGTCCGTACAGGCGCGCCGGCAGTACCCGCGTGTCGTTGAACACCAGCAGATCGCCGGGCCGCAACATCTGCGGCAACTCGCGGAACATGCGGTCCTGCGGCGCGGGCGCGGAAGCATCCAGCAGCAGCAGGCGGCTGGCCGAGCGCTCGGCCAACGGCGCCTGCGCAATCAGCTCGGGCGGCAATTCAAAATCGAAATCGGACTTCTTCACTGGAGACTCGGATGACGCCCGCGCGTGGCGGGAAACAGGACATTATCCTGCAGCGGACGCCAGCCGGCACACCCGCACGCCAATACGTCCCCGCGCCGACATCAAAGCCAGCCTTTCTGCCGCGCCAGCCGGTAGGCCTCGATGCGATTGCTGACGCCCAGCTTGCCGATCGCCTCGGACAGGTAATTGCGCACGGTGCCGTGCGACAAATTCAGCTGCGTGGCGATGTCGCCCGCCGCCTGGCCTTCGCCGGCCAGGCGCAACACCTGGCGTTCGCGGTCGTTCAACGGGTCGGCC
>DATJCF010000081.1:0-20364 GCA_035514935.1 Rhodanobacter sp.
GCGCTGGGCGTGATCGAGCTGAAGGACATCGTCAAGAGCGGCATCAAGGAACGCTTCGCGGAGATGCGCAAGATGGGCATCAAGACGATCATGATCACCGGCGACAACCCGCTCACCGCCGCGGCGATCGCAGCCGAAGCCGGCGTTGACGACTTCCTCGCCGAAGCCACCCCGGAAGCCAAGCTCAAGCTGATCCGCGACATCCAGGCCGAGAATCGGCTGGTGGCGATGTGCGGCGACGGCACCAACGACGCGCCAGCGCTGGCGCAGGCCGATGTCGCGGTGGCGATGAACACCGGTACGCAGGCCGCGAAAGAGGCCGGCAACATGGTCGACCTCGATTCCAATCCGACCAAGCTGATCGAGGTGGTCGCGATCGGCAAGCAGATGCTGATCACCCGCGGCTCGCTCACCACGTTCTCGATCGCCAACGACATCGCCAAGTATTTCGCGATCATCCCGGCCGCGTTCGCCACCACCTATCCGGCGCTCGGCGCGCTCAACGTGATGCATCTGGCGACGCCGCAGAGCGCGATCCTGTCTGCGGTGATCTTCAACGCGCTGATCATCATCTGCCTGATCCCGCTGGCGCTGAAGGGCGTGAAGTACCGCGCGCTCGGTGCCGGTGCGCTGCTGCGCCGCAACCTGCTGGTCTACGGCCTGGGCGGCATCGTGGTGCCGTTCCTGGGCATCAAGCTGATCGACACGTTGCTGGTTCTGGCGGGGCTGTCCTGATGCGCACGCTTCGATTGGCGGCGCTCGCCGCAGCACTCATGCCCTGCTTCGCCGACGGCATGCCCGTCACCGGCAATGTCGCGCTGACCTCCGACCACATGTTCCGCGGCCTCACCCAGACCTGGGGCCGTCCGGCGATCCAGGGCGGTGCCGACTACACCCCTCCGAACGGCTTCGTGGCCGGTTTCTGGGGTTCGAGCATCAGCGAGCGCAGCTATCCCGGCGGCGCGATGGAGCTGGATCTGTATGCCAGCAACGGCCAGCCGATCAACAGCGACTGGTCGTGGCGCGCCGGCATCTATGGCTATGTCTATCCCGGCGCCAACCTCGACCAGGCCGGTCTCGCATCGCGCTCGCTCAACACCGTCGAGGCCAACGTCGCGCTGACCTGGAAGCAGTTCAAGCTGAAGTACAACCATGCGCTCACCGATTACTTCGGCGTGGATACCGGGCAAGGCTATCGCGGCGATTCGAAGGGCACCGGTTATCTGCAGCTGGACGCCACGTTCCCGTTGAACGACGCGTGGAGCCTCGCGCTGCATGCCGGCCACACGCACTACACCACCACCCTGATGACGCCGCTGGCCAATGGCGCGCGCGACCCGAACTACAGCGATGTCGGCGCCACGCTGAAGTACCAGATTGCCACGCACTGGTCGTTGAGTGCAGGCCTCACCTACGCCACCAATGCGGATTTCTACCGCCGCACTTCCAGCTTCCTCGATGCCGGTGACACGCGCCATGTCGGCGGTTCGCGCGGCTTCGTGATGCTGCAAGGAAGTTTCTGAGGAATTCCCATGAGCAAACTATTGCGCCAAGCCTTCTCCCTGCTGCTGCTGATGACCGTGATCACCGGCGTGCTCTATCCGCTGGCCGCCACCGGGCTGGCCCAGCTGATCTTTCCGCGCCAGGCCAACGGCAGCCTGATCGTGAAGGACGGCAAGCCGGTCGGCTCCGCGCTGATCGGCCAGTCGTTCACCGACCCGAAGTATTTCTGGGGCCGGCCGTCGGCGACCTCGCCGAATGCGTACAACGCCAGTGCTTCGTCGGGTTCCAATCTCGGCCCGACCAACCCGGCGCTGACCGATGCGGTGAAGCAGCGCATCGCGGCGCTGCATGCGGCCGATCCGGGCAACACCGCGCCGGTGCCGGTGGATCTGGTTACCGCCTCGGGCAGCGGTCTCGACCCGCAGATCAGCCCGGCGGCGGCGCAGTACCAGCTGGCGCGGGTGGCGACGGCGCGCGGACTCGGCATCGCGCAAGTCAAGGCGCTGGTGGAGGAGTACACGCAGGGACGCCAGTTCGGCGCGCTGGGCGAGCCGCGGGTGAACGTGCTGCAGCTCAATCTCGCACTCGATGCACGGCAGGCGCATGGCGGCTGATCGCGCTAACGTAGCGTCATTCATTGGACCTGCAGTACATGAGTGAGCCCTCCCGCGAAGCCCGTGCCGACGCCCTGCTGAGCACCGGGCACGACGAGCGCAGCCATCGCCTGAAGATCTTCCTCGGCGCGGCGCCCGGCGTCGGCAAGACCTACGCGATGCTGTCGGCGGCGCGCGAGTTGAAGCGACAAGGCGTGGACGTGGTGATCGGCCTGATCGAGACGCATGGCCGCGCCGAAACCGCGGCCCTGCTGGAAGGCATGGAAATACTGCCGCGCCGGCCCGTGCGCTACAGATCGTCCGACGGCAGCGATCGCGACTTCAGCGAGTTCGATCTGGATGCCGCACTGGCGCGCAAGCCGGCAGTGCTGCTGGTCGATGAGCTGGCCCATCGCAATCTGCCCGGTGGCCGCCACGAACGGCGCTGGCAGGATATCGCCGAACTGCTCGATGCCGGCATCGAGGTGTACAGCGCGCTCAACGTGCAGCATCTGGAAAGCCTCAACGACCAGGTGCGCCGGATCACCGGCGTGACCGTGCGCGAGACCGTGCCTGACGTGTTCCTCGATCATGCGCGCGATATCGTGCTGATCGATTTGCCGCCGCGTGAGCTGATCGGCCGCCTGAAGCAGGGCAAGGTGTATGTCCCGGAGACGGCCGCCGCGGCGCTGGACGCGTTTTTCTCGCCGACCAACCTGGCCGCCTTGCGCGAGCTGGCGCTGGACACCATCGCCGGCCATGTCGACAGCGACCTGCGCGAGCACATGCTGGCGCGCGGCAGCGCGATGCCGGTGCGCCGCCGCGTGCTGGCGGCGATCGACGGCCATGCGCAGAGCGAATACCTGGTGCGGGTGGCGCGGCGCATCGCCGAGCGGCGCGGTGCGCCGTGGAGCGTGGCGTTCGTCGATACCGGGACGCGGCTGGATCCCGTGCGACGCGAACAGCTGGATGCGGCGATGCGGCTGGCACGCCGGCTCGGCGGCGAGGCGATCATCCTGCGCGGCCACGCGATTGCCGACGAGCTGCTGGCGCACGCGGATCGCGAAGGCGTCGGCCAGATCATCCTCGGCCGCACGCGCGAGCGGCTGGTGGCGCGCATGCTGGGTCGTTCGCTGACCCAGTTGCTGCTGCGCCGCGGTGCGCACATGGAGCTGACCATCATCGCCACACCGGGCGAGCGGGCGAAAGCGCGCCAGCGCCTGCGCCAGCCATCCGGGCGTGGTTCGCGCGGCGAATACGCTTACGCCACGCTGGCCACGCTGATCGCGTTCGGCCTGTCGTTCATCGCCGACCGTTACCTGTCGGTGGCCAACCTGTCGCTGATCTTTCTCACCACGGTGCTGGTGGTGGCGGTGCGCACGCGCATGTCGGTGGCCGTCTATACGGCTGTCCTGTGTTTTCTCGGTTACAACTTCTTCTTTGCGCCGCCGCGTTACACGCTGGCCATTTCCAGTGCCGACGACGTGCTGGCGGTGACCTTGTTCCTGGTCGCGGCACTGATCTGCAGCCGCCTCGCCACGCGCCTGGCCAATCAGGTGGCGTCATTGCGCAGCGCACATGTGCAGGCGCGTGCGTTGCTCGCACTGGGCCAGCAACTGACTGCCAGCACCGATGCCAGCGGCATCCGCGATGCCGGCAGCAAGGCGCTGGCCCACGCGCTGCGCTGCGAGGCTGCCGTCCTTGCCCGTGACGCCGAGCGGGTGCTGCGGGTGGCGGCGAGCGTGCCGCCGCAGCATGCGCTGTCGGCACAGGATCTGGCGGCGGCCGACTGGAGCGACCGGCACGGCGAACAGGCCGGCCGCTATACCGACACCTTGAACGCCGCGCCGTGCTGGGTGCTGCCGCTGGGCAGCGAGGCGCGCCCGCTGGGTGTCGTGGCGCTGCGCTTCGATCCGGCTCTGGGCGAGCCCGATCCCGACCAGCGCAGCCTGGCGCTGGCGATGACGCAGGACATCGGCCAGGCGCTGGAGCGTGCGCGCTTGTCCGACGAACTGGAAGGTGCCCGCGTGCAGGGCGAGACCGAGCGCCTGCGCAATGCGCTGCTGTCGTCGGTGTCGCACGACCTGCGTTCACCGCTGGCCTCGATGATCGGCGCGGCCGACACCCTGGTCAGCTACGAAGACAAGCTGCCGCCGGGTGAGCGGCGTGAACTGCTGGAGGCGATTCTCGGCGAGGGTCAGCGCCTCGATCGCTACATCCAGAACCTGCTCGACATGACCCGGCTCGGCCACGGCACGCTGAAACTCAACCGCGATTGGACCGACAGCGCAGAAATCGTCGCCGCGGCAGTGGCGCGGCTGCGCAAGCTGTTTCCCGACCTGCGCATGGAAACGCTGATGCCGGGCGAGCCGGTGCTGCTCTACGTGCATCCGGCCTTGATCGAGCAGGCGCTGTTCAACATCCTGGAAAACGCCGCGCGCTTCTCGCCACCGGGCGAGCCGGTGCGGATCAGTGCGCACAACGACGGCGAGCACCTGCTGATCGACGTCAGCGACCGTGGCCCGGGCATTCCGGAAGACGAGCGCGCGCGCATCTTCGACATGTTCTACTCGGTATCGCGGGGCGACCGCGCACCGCAGGGCACCGGCCTTGGCCTGGCGATCTGCCGCGGCATGATCGGCGCGCACGGCGGCAGCGTGGAGGCCTTGCCCGGCGACGGTACCGGCACCACCATCCGCATCAGCCTGCCGCTGCCGCCACCACCCGACACCCACTCATGACTTCAGCCGCTCCACGCATCCTGGTGATCGACGACGAAGCGCAGATCCGCCGTTTCCTCGATATCGGCCTGCGCGCCGAGGGTTACGAGGTGTTGCTGGCGGCCACCGCGGCCGAAGGGCTGGCGCTGGCGGTTACCCAGTCACCGGACCTGGTCATCCTCGATATCGGCCTGCCCGACATGGAAGGCCACGCCGTGCTGGCCGAACTGCGCCAGTGGAGCCAGCTGCCGGTATTGATGCTGTCCGTGCGCGACGCCGAGAGCGAGAAAGTGCGCGCGCTCGACCACGGCGCGAACGACTACGTGACCAAGCCGTTCGGCATCCAGGAACTGATGGCGCGCCTGCGCGCGCTGCTGCGCAACCGGCCGGGCGAGCCGGAGGTATCGCCGCGTTACGACGACGGTCGTCTGGGCATCGACCTGGCCCGCCGCGAGGTGAGCCTGGACGGCGCGCTGCTGGCGTTGACCCGCAAGGAATACGCCGTGCTGGAGTTGTTGTTTCGCCATGCCGGTCGGGTGGTCACCCAGCAGCAGTTGCTGCGCGAGATATGGGGCCCGAGCCACACCGGCGACAGTCAATATCTGCGCATCGTGCTGGGCAAACTTCGGCAGAAGCTGGGCGACGACCCGGCCGCCCCGCGCTGGCTGAAGACCGAGCCCGGCGTGGGGTACCGTTTCCTGGCGGATTGAACGGCCCGGCGGGCTTGCGCACAACCGGTCGCGGCCGGAGCTGACGCTCGTTCAGGTTGCCGGCGTCTGTACACGGTCTCCGCCACGGTTATGATGGCCAGCCTGATTCACCACTCCGACCGTAATCATCCTTCAAATACGGCCGGCTCACCGAGGACATCCCATGGCACGTGGCATCAACAAAGTCATTCTGGTCGGCAATCTCGGCGCGGATCCGGAAATGCGCCATACCGGTGGCGGCACCGCAGTCACCACGCTGAACCTGGCCACGTCGGAAAGCTGGACCGACAAGCAGAGCGGCGAGAAAGTCGAGAAAACCGAGTGGCACCGGGTGAAGCTGTTCGGCCGCCTGGCCGAGATCGCCGGCGACTACCTGAAGAAAGGCCGCCAGGTCTACATCGAAGGTTCGCTGCGCACCGACAAGTACACCGGCAAGGACGGCGTCGAGCGCTACAGCACCGACATCATCGCCAGCGAGATGCAGATGCTGGGCGGCAATGAAGGTGGCAGCGGTGGCGGTGGCGGCGGCCAGCGCTCGCAGGGCGGCGGCCAGCGCCAGGGCGGTGGCAATTACGGCAGCCAGTCACGCGGCAATGACGACCAGGGCGCTTCGCGCTCGTCGCCGCCACCGGCCGACAACGGCTTCGCGGATGACGAAATCCCGTTCTGATTTTCACCACCCGTTACCGTGTTGAAGAAAAAGCCGGCGAATTCGCCGGCTTTTTTTGTCGGGACGTTTGCCTTGCGGTAGCGGGATACGCCGCCCGGCGAGCCGCATCCCTGTCCAACGCGGGATGCATACGTATTCATGCATTTTGAGGGCCGATGGGCGACCTCAGGGCCGGGATGCCATGCGAGACTCCAGTGACTGCCGGCCGGCCATCCGTTTGCGCTGCGCGCCACTGTGCGCCGCGACAGCCGGGCTCGCGGCCACCCATGAAACATGTCATCCATGGCCGCTGCCATGGAAGGGGGATTCGGAGCGTGACCAGAAAATTGCCATTCATGCGCGTCGTCGCCGCCATCGTGTTGCTGGCCGCGAGCGGAAGCTTTGCGTTTGCGGCCACCGTGGCGCCGCACATCGATCACCAACGTGACGGCGTGGAGCTGCGTCGCGGCACCGTAGCGCTGCGTGTGACGGCGTTGACCGATCACATCATCCGCGTGCGGATCGCGCGCGACGGCGTGTTCCCCGAAGACGCCAGCTGGGCGGTGCCGGCCGAGGTCCGCCGCGTGCGGGTTGCGGTGGAAAGTCATGCCGACGGCTTTTCCACGAAGGCGTTGCGCGTGCGCGTCGATCCACAGTCGCTGGGACTGCGGGTGGAAGATCCGCAGGGCCGGATAATTTCGGCCGACGCGGCCCAGCCGTTCGATGCGGACGGGCGCGCTTTCACCTTGCGCAAGCAGCTTCCGCTGTCCGAACACATCTTCGGCCTGGGCGACAAGACCGGCGGCTCACTGGATCGGCGCGGGCAAAGCTATGTGGACTGGAACACCGACGCCTACGGTTTCAGCAGCGCCACCGACCCGATCTACAAGTCGATTCCGTTTTTCATCGGCGTGGGCGGCGCGGGCGGCAGCTACGGCCTCCTGCTCGACAACAGCTGGCGCAGCTGGTTCGACTTCGGCCACCGCGACGCGGACACGCTGGCGCTCGGCGCGCCGGACGGCCCGATCGACTATTACCTCATCGCCGGCCCCTCCACGGCCGACGTGGTGCGCCGCTACACCGACCTCACCGGCAAGGCGCCGCTACCGCCGAGGTGGGCGTTCGGCTACCAGCAATCGCGCTACAGCTACATGAGTGGCGACGAGGTGCGGCAGGTGGCGGCGCGCTTGCGTGCGGACCGGTTCCCCGCCGACGTGATCTGGCTGGATATCGATTTCCAGGACCGCAACCGCCCGTTCACCATCAACCGGCAGGCGTTTCCCGACATGCCGGGGCTGGTGCGCGAGCTGCGCGGCGAGGGCATCAAGCTGGTGGCGATCACCGATCCGCACGTCGCCCACGCACCGGACGAGGGCTACGCGCCGTACGACAGCGGCACGGCCGCCGATGCGTTCGTGCACAATCCGGATGGCTCGGTCTACGTGGCGCCAGTGTGGCCGGGGCCGTCGGTATTTCCCGATTTCACCGAGGCCAGCGTGCGCGACTGGTGGGGCACGTTGTACCGGCCGTTCGTGGCCGACGGCATCGCCGGTTTCTGGAACGACATGAATGAGCCGGCAGTGTTCGAGACGCCGACCAAGACCATGCCGCTGGACACCGTCCACCGCATCGCCAGCGACGATTTCGCCCGCCGCAGGGCCAGCCACGCCGAGATCCACAACGTCTACGGCATGCAGAACACGCGCGCCACGTACGACGGGCTGCGCAAGCTGCGCCCCGACGAACGGCCGTTCGTGATGACGCGCGCCAGCTACGCCGGCGGCCAGCGCTACGCGGTGACCTGGACCGGCGACAACGGCTCCACCTGGGATCAGTTGAAACTCTCGGTGCATCAGTTGATCAACCTGGGCCTGTCGGGCTTCTCATACAGCGCCGCCGACGTCGGTGGATTCACCGGCGGCCCCAGCGCCGACCTGCTGACCCGCTGGTTCGAGATCGCCGCGTTCACGCCGGTATTCCGCGACCATGCGGCCAAGGGCACGCCGCGGGCGGAGCCGTGGGTGGATGGGCCGCAGCATCTGGCCATCCGCCGGCATTACGTGGAGGAGCGCTACCGTCTCCTGCCTTATCTCTATGCCCTGGCCGACGAAAACGCGCGTCTCGGCGATCCCATCATGCGACCGGTTTTCTACGATTACCCGGAAGCGATCAGTGCCTCGTGCGATCAGTCGATGGCATTCACCGTGGGCCGCCAGTTGCTGGTGGCGCCGCCGCCCAATCCGGAATCGCCGCAGGATTACGACGTCTGCCTGCCGGCGGGCGGCTGGTACGACTACTGGACCGGGCTGGCGGTGGATGGCGCGGCTGTCGATGGGGCCAACCAGCCCATCCAGTCGGCATCGCAGGCCACCAACGAGAAGCGATCCAGCAGCATCGTTGTGAAAGAGACGCCGCGGCTGGACAAGCTGCCTGTGTTCGTACGCGCCGGCAGCATCCTGCCGCGCCAGCCACTGGTGCAGAGCACCGCGCAAACGCCAGTCGGTGCGTTGCAGATAGACGTCTATCCCGGTGGTGATTGCCACGGCCAGCTGTATGCCGACGACGGCCACAGCATGGCATACCGCAAGCAGGGTTTCCTGCGCCAGGCGCTTCGTTGCACGGTGAGCGCCGATGGCGTGCGCATCGACTTCGCGGCGCGCGATGGCCGGTTCAAGCCATGGTGGAAACAGCTGGCGGTGACGATCCACGGCTGGGATGGCGCAGGCCACGCGATGGTCGGCGGACGTCGTGTCGACGCGGTGTCCGACCGCACCGCGCGCACCTTGCGGTTCACCATTGCCGATCAGCCAACGGCGGTCAGCATCGACGCCATGCACCGGTGAGGCGACTCACGCGGGGTGAGTTATGGCGCGGCGCTGGCTGCCAGGTGAAGCTGCTGGTAGGCCGCGACGAGACGGTCGAGCCGGAAGCTTCGATTGCGGCCGCTCGGGTTGGGCAATACCCAGACGATCGCGCCTCCCATGAGGTCGGCTTGCCGCCCCCAGCTGACCTCCCGCCGGCCCGATAACGCGGCATACGCCGCCTTGCCCAGGAAGGCCACGAAGCGTGGCGCGTAGTGCTCGATCTTGCGCCGGAATTCAGCAGCGGCGGATGCGAATTCCTCGGGCGCCAACTGGTCGGCGCTGGCGGTGGGCCGGCTGACCACGGTGGTCAGGCCACAGTGGTAGTGGAGAATCCGCTGATCGTCCTCGGGCCGGATCTCGTCCGGGGTGAAGCCTGCCAGGTGGATGACGCGCCAGAAACGGTTCGTCGGCCCGACAAAATGATGTCCCGTGGCGGCGGCCATCAGGCCCGGATTGATGCCACAGAACACCACGGCAAGCTGCGTCGCCATGAGGTCCGGCAATGCCGTAGGCGTCCCATCGGCCTCGCCACGCGTGCGCTGCCGCCGACGGTTCATCCGCAGATCACGCCTGCCGCCTTCGACGCCAGTTTGCGCAGCTCCTTGCGGGACGTGCCTGCGCGGGCGCGCAGCGCCAGGGTGTGCAGGGTCGCGGTGGCGAGCAGGGCCAGCGCGGTCGGGTCGGTGTCGCTGTCGAGTTCACCGCTGTCGCGTGCACGGCGCAGGCGGGCTTCGAAACGGGTGTCGAGCGTGCGAAAGCCATCCATCACGCTGCGCCGCACCTCGGGGTCGTCGACCGCTTCGGTGATGGCCGTACCCACCACGAAACAGCCGCGCGCCGGGCCGTCGCCGGAGAAATAGATGGCCAGCGCCGCGTCGTAGACGCGCATCAGCGCGGTTTCCAGCGCATGGTCGCCGTCGAGTGCCTTGCGCATCGCGGCAAGCTGGAGCTCCCAGTAGCCGGCCAGCGCCTGCAGGTAGATCGCATGCTTGTCGCCGAACGCCGCGCGCAGGCTGGGCCGGTTCATGCCGGTCGCCGCCGTGATGTCGTCGAGCGAGGTTGCGGCATAGCCCGACTTCCAGAACGCGCCCGTGGCCTGTCGCAGGGCTACCTGCGGTTCGTAGGCGCGCGGGCGTCCGCGTGGCTTCTTTGCTGTTTCGTTCATTTTGTACCGTTACGCATGGAAATATTGACCTGCGGCGCCTGTAAAAATATTATCCGACGACGTACAAAATTCACAGGGCGGCCTGCAATCCGGGTACCCCGGGCAAGGAGTTGATCCATGCAAGAGCAGCATGCGCAAACGGTGGGGGCCGATCACATCGGCCTCACGGTGGGTGATCTCGAGCAGTCCCGCCGCTTTTTTGTCGAATGCCTGGGGTGGCAGGTTATTGGCGGTGTACCGGCGTACCCGGCGGTATTCGTCTCCGATGGCACCGTCGGATTGTCGCTGTGGGAGGTCGACAAGTCCGCGACCCCGGTCGCGTTTGATCGACGCAAGAACATCGGCCTGCATCACCTGGCATTGAAAGTGCCCGACGCGTCGACGCTGCAGAGCATCTACGCCCGCGTGTCGGCCTGGCCCGGCGTGGAGACCGAATTCGCGCCGGAACCGGTGGCCGCCGGCGGATCACGCATGCACTGCATGGTGCGCGAACCGGGCGGGGTGCGCCTTGAATTCGTCTGCACCCTGACCGACTGAGTGTTTCGCCAGGCAGCGGCGCCCATGCAGGCGGGGCGCCGTTGCCGTTAGCGGCCTATTTCACCTGCAGGCTGTTGTTGCTGCGGTCGTGATCGGGCAGGGCATGGTCCGGGTCGATGCTGACGGATGCCACCTGGCGCGTGCCAGCCACGTGCACGACGTAGCGGCGATGCTGCTGCCAGGTTTCCCACGGCACGCGCACCTGCTGCTTGCTGCCGTCGTCGTAGACCACGTCGAGCGTGGCCGGTAGCACCAGCTTGTCGAGGTTGGCGATGGTGACGTCGACACCCTTGCGGTAATCGCCATCGGTGTAAGCCACCTTCTGCACCGCCAGATCCAGCGTCCAGTTGTGCTGGAACCAGCCGCGCCAGAACCAGCCAAGGTCCTCGCCGGTTTCGCTTTCCATGAAGCGGAAAAAGTCCGACGGGCTGGGGTGCTTGTACGCCCAGGTGGCGAGGTAGCGGCGGAAGGCGGGGTCGAAGCGCTGCGGCCCGATGATCTGCTCGCGCAGCAGCACCATGCCGAAGGCGGCCTTGAAGTAGGTGATCGGGTGGCGGTATTTCTCCGGCACCATGTCGGCGCCGATCAGCAGTGGCGGCGCGTCGGCGTCCATCATCACCTTGGCGATCTCATCGGCCGGGTTGCCGCCGCCGGGCGCGTACTCGCTGTCGCGCTTGGGCGCGTATTCGCCGTGGTTGAAGGCGTCGTCCTCGTACACGTCGATGAAGGTGTTGAAGCCTTCGTCCATCCACGCATCGCGGCGCTCGTTGCTGCCCACGATCATCGGAAACCAGATGTGGCCGATCTCGTGCGCGATCACCATGTGCAGGCTCTTGCCCTTTGCCTGCTTGGAATCGAACGTGATGCCGGGATATTCCATGCCGCCGGCCGTGCCGGCCTCGTTGATCGCCACCGGCCAGGGGTACGGATACCACTGCTTCGAGAAATATTCGGTGGACGCCTTGAGGAATTCGGTGGCCCGGCCCCAGGCTTGCGGGCCCGCGCTTTCGACCGGATACACCGACATCGCCAGCGCCGTCTTGCCTTCGGGCAGGTTGATGCGCGCCGCGTCCCATACATAGGCCGCCGAGGCGCCGAAGGCCACGTCGCGGGTGTTGTGCATGCGGAAGTGCCAAGTCAGCGTGCCCGGCTCTTTTGGGTTGCGGGGTTTTGGACGGCTGGACGGCTGGACGACTTCGTCGGCGGTGCGGATCATCACCGTCCTGTCGCTGTGTCGCGCCTGCGCCAGCCGCTTCTGCTGGGTGGCCGTCAGCACGTCCTCGGGGTTCAGCAGCTCGCCGGAACCCACCACGATCATGTTCCACGGCACGGTGATGGCGTAGTCGAAGTCACCGTATTCCAGGTAGAACTCGCTGTTGAGGTAGGGCGCGGTGTCCCACCCGCGCAGGTCGTCGTAGACGGCCATGCGCGGATACCACTGCGCGATCTCGAAGATCTCGCCGTTCTTGCTGGCGTTCACGTCCATGCGGCCGCCGAACTCGCCGGGCACGGTGAAGCTCCACGCGACGTGCAGCCGCAGCTTGCCGCCGTGACCCTGCAACGCGTCGGGCAGGCGCACCTGCATGCGCGTATCGGAGACCACCCACTTCACCGCCTGCTTGTGGCCGTGCGCGTCTTCGACGGCCACCGATTCGATCCGGTAGCCATCGGTGAACTCGGTGGGAAACTTGTCGCCGGTGAAGGCGCCGCGGGCATCCTTGCGGTAGCGGTTCTGGTCCAGCTGCAGCCACAGCACGTCGAGCGCGTCGGGGCTGTTGTTGGTGTAGCTGATCACCTCGCTGCCGCCGAGCTTGCGGCTGGCCGGGTCGAGCGTGGCGGTGATGCGGTAGTCGGCGCGGTTCTGCCAGTACGCCGGCCCGGGCTTGCCGCTGGCGGAGCGGTAGGCCGTTGCCGGCTGCGGGTAATCGAATGGCGCGAACGCCTGCTGCGGGTTGAACGCGGCACTATCGGCGGCGGCGGCCATGACCGGCATGGCCAGCCACAACAGGACACTGCCGAGCAGGGCGCGCGCGGTGGATGGAGTCATGGATACCTCGGGGAAAAAGGGCAAGGCAGGCATGATATCCACAAGCTCCGCGGGCCATGGCGTGGGCCGCGCGCCCGATGGCTTGCGGATGGTGCCGGCTGCTGGCGGCGGCGGGTCTTTTTCCGGAAAATCAGACACCTGTGTCAGTCGGCCGCACGGGGCGCGGGCCGTGTGCAACGTTACCTCGCCGGCTGGACAGCCTGCAAAAGCATGCAAGAATGAAGAATATTTCCCTTTGCGGCAGGTCGTGCCGATGACGCGAGTCACATGAAATTCAACGGTATCGTGCGCTGGCGCACGGCCGGGCTGCTGCTGGCGATGATCATCATCGTGGGCCTGCCATACATCGTGACGCTGTCCGGTCAGCGCGACACCGTGCGCGCCAACGCGTGGGTCATTCATTCCAACGAGGTCAAGGCGCTTACCTACCGGATCGCGTACGTGATCCACGACAGCGAGGCGGCCAGCTATCGCCTGCTGGCGGGCGACGCCACCGATGCCGTGCGTCAGCGGGCGGCAAGGGCAGCAAACGAAGCGGTTGAGTTGCTACCGGCCCTGCACGCGATGATGCACGACAGCCCCAGGCAACAGGCGCTGGTCAGTGCACTGGAAAGCAGCGTCAACGGCCGTATCGCCCTGATGACCCAGGCGCAGGCACGGCTGGGCAAGGGAGATGCCGCCGGTGCGCGGCAATCGCTGCGCGATGGCGACGATCTGTTCGGGATGAACGCGCGGATCAGCGCGATCGTGGCCAACGAGGACAACCTGCTGACGGAACGTCAGCTCATCGCCGGCGACCAGGCCGCCACGGGCCGGGTGGTGTTGTCGATCACTGCACTGGCCCAGCTGGTGCTGCTGATGATCATCGTGATCATGTCCGAGCGGCAGATCGGCCAGCGGCGACTGGCCGAGACCCGCGAGGGCCGGGCGGTGCTGCGCTCGCAGCTGATCTTCCAGGCCGTGCGCGAGCCGATCGCGCTGTTCGACGAAGACCTCAACAGCCTGCTGGTGAACAACGCCTTCAGCGAACTGTACGGTATGGACGCCGGGCAGCGCTCAATGCCGCTGGCGCAGATCGGCGAAGGCGCGTGGCACGACAGCGTGTTGCTGCAACGGCTCAAGGATGTGCTGCTGCGCGACCGCGAGCTGTGGGATTACGACCTGATCCAGCGCACCGTCGACGGCATGGATCGCCACGTGGTGATCAATGCGCGCCGCCTGCAGAAGCTGGACACCGACGCCCCCTCGCTGCTGCTGACGGTCAGCGACGTCACCACCCGCGCGCTGGCCGAGCAGCAGGTGAACGACCTCAACCGCCAGCTGGAAGGCAAGGTGGCGCAGGTTTCCGACGTCAACCGCGAGCTGGAGGCGTTCAGCTATTCGGTATCGCACGATCTGCGCGCGCCGCTGCGGCACATTTCCGGTTTTGCCCGCAAGCTGGAACAGCACCTGGGCGAACGGGTCGACGAGAAGGCCAGCCACTACATCGAGGTCATCGGCGGTTCGGCGCAGCGCATGGCGCTGTTGATCGATGACCTGCTGGTGTTTTCCCGCCTGGGCCGCGGCGCGCTGCGGCTGCAGGCGGTAGACATGCAGTCGCTGGTGGAGGAAGCCAGCGCGCTGGCCGAATCGGGCGCACCGGACCGGCGCATCGTATGGACCATCAAGCCGCTGCCGATGATCATCGGCGACGAGAACATGCTGCGCACCGTCTGGCAGAATCTGCTGGGCAATGCGGTCAAATACACCGGCCATTGCGATGTGGCGCAGATCGAGGTCAGCGCGACCCAGGGTCGCCAGGGCGAATACCAGTTCACCGTGAGCGACAACGGCGCCGGTTTCGACATGCAGTATGCGGACAAGCTGTTCGGCGTGTTCCAGCGCCTGCACCGCGCTTCCGAATTTCCGGGCAATGGCATCGGCCTGGCCAATGTCCGGCGCATCGTGGCACGCCATGGTGGCCGCGTCTGGGCCGAAGCCGAACCCGGGCGCGGAGCCCACTTCCACTTTTCGTTGCCGGCCACCGACCTGGCCGGCGCACACACGCGAGACAAGGCATGAACAAGAAAGACCTGCGAACCATCCTGCTGGTTGAAGACAGCGCCGCCGACGCGGAAATGGCGATGGACGCGCTGAGCGAGGCGCATCTGGCCAACCCGGTGGTGCACGTGGAAGACGGCGTCGAATGCCTCGACTATCTCCATGCGCGCGGCGACTGGGCCACGCGCGAGCCCGGCGATCCGGCGGTGGTGTTGCTGGACATCAAGATGCCGCGCATGAACGGCCTGGACGTGCTCACCGAGATGCGCAACGACGAACAGCTGCGGCGCATCCCGGTGGTGATCCTGTCCTCCTCGCGCGAGGAAAGCGACCTGGCGCGCAGCTGGGATCTTGGCGCCAACGCGTACGTGATCAAGCCGGTCGACGTCGACCAGTTTTTCGACGCCGTGCGTACGCTGGGCCAGTTCTGGGCCGTGCTGAACCAGGCGCCCGAACAGGACTGAGCGAAACGCGAGCCAGGGCAACACGGCCGCGCTGGGCGGCTACCGAGAAAACGCGCAGGTGCGGGTTGAAAGGACGAGGATCATGGCGGAGCACACCGGGCCAAACCAAACGCCGCGCACCATGCCGATCGTTCGCGTGCTGCAGGTCGAAGACAGCCAGCTCGATGCCGAGCTGGTCCTGGCCGAGCTCGACGACGACGGCCTTCCCTACGAAGTGCTGCTGGTCGACGACGAAGCCCATTTCAGCGCCGCCTTGCGCGACTTCAAGCCGCACATCGTGCTGTCCGACCTCAGCCTGCCGGGCTTCTCCGGCCAGCACGCGCTGGAGTTGCTGCGCCGGCACGACGAGGATCTGCCCTTCATCTTCGTCTCCGCCACCCTGGGCGAGGAGGCGGCCATCGAGGCGCTGCGCAACGGCGCCACCGATTACATCCTGAAACAGAACCCGGCGCGGCTGGCCAGCGCCGTGCGCCGCGCGCTGGCCGAGGCCGCCGCGCGCCGCGCCAGCCGCCGCGCGGAGTCCGAGCTGATCCGCGCGCAACGCTTCGAAAGCCTGGCGATGCTGGCCGGCGGCCTCAGCCACGACCTGCGCAACCTGCTGCAACCCCTGCTGCTGGCCGGCGACAGCCTGCAGGATTACCAGGACGATCCGCGCCTGGCGCGACTGGGCAAGCTGGTGCGCGATTGCGGCAAGCGCGGCCTGGACATGGTGCAGTCGATGCTCTCGTTCGCGCGCGGCGCACGCCGCGCCGAACAGGTGCGGCTGGGCGAACTGTTCAGCGCGCTGGACCTGCTGATGCAGGGCAGCGTGCCCCGCTCGGTGGCGATGGAGCTGGCCATCGGGGATCCCGAGCTGACGTTCGAGGGCAACCACACCGAGCTGCAGCAATGCCTGCTCAATCTCTGCCTCAACGCCATCCAGGCGATGCCCGACGGCGGCAAGCTGCGCATCGAAACCAGCCAGGCCGAGCTCCCCGCTGACTTCTTCATGGCCAATGAACAGCCACGTTTGGGCCGTTACCTGCGCATCGGCGTGATCGACAGCGGCCCGGGCATGGACAGCGCCGTGCTGGAGCACCTGTTCGAGCCGTTCTTCACCACCAAGGAAACCGGCACCGGCCTGGGCCTGATGTCGTGCAAGCGCATCGTGGGCAGCCATGGCGGCGTGATGCGGGTGGACAGCGCGCCGGGCCGCGGCACCCGTTTCGACCTCTACATTCCGCTGGAAGCGCTGGCCGCCGATACCGACACCGCGCTGGAAGAGGATCTGGATGGCGCCGCCGAAAGCGTGCTGGTGGTGGTGGAGGAGGCGGGCCAGCTGTCCCTGCTGGTCGACACCCTCGATGCCTACGGCTACGAGGCGCACGCCAGCCAGAGCGGTACCGCCGCCCTGCAATGGATCGAAGCCTGCGGCCTGCCCGACCTGGTCGTGCTCGATGCCGACATGAACCTGTTCACCGGCGTGCGTACCCTGGCCGCCTTGATCGACCACGGCTACGCCGGCGCGGTGATCCTGCTGGCCCGCCCCGACGCACCGCCCGACCCGAACGAACTGCCGTTGCTGAAAAACCTGTTCGTGGTCGACAAACCCGTGGTGACCCAGGTACTGCTGCGTACCTTGCGCAAGGCGTTGCAGGCGGTGTCGTCCGCGGAGTGAGCGGGTGCGGACGCGCCCATCGCCCGGCGATGGGGCGGCCCGACAGAAAGATCAAAAGCGCCCCCCCAGCCCTCCCCTGCGGCCGAAGGAAGTCCCTTTGGGGCACGCAGGGGAGTGAGAGCGGCGCGTGCGGTTTGATGCCGTTCTCGCTGAGCGTAGCGCCAGCGGCCATACCCTTCGACTTCGGCGCTGTGCGCCCACGCTCAGGGTGAACGGTTGCCTATCCCTCAGTCGATACCCAGCTTCTTCAGCTTGTAGCGCAGCGCACGGAAGGTGATGCCGAGCTTTCTGGCGGCGGCGGTCTTGTTGTAGCGGGATTCTTCCAGCGCCTTGATGATCGCGGTGCGTTCCAGGTTGCTGATGTAGTCGTCGAGGCCGCCATCGGCGCCCGGTGCCGGCGTTGCCGGCGGCTGGCCGAGGACGGGTTCGGCGGTGGTTTCGGGGTTGGTGCGGGAAGTCCGCTGCGGCAGCATCAGGTCGGCCGCGTCGATGCGTTCGCCGTCGCACATGGCCATGGCGCGTTCCAGGATGTTCTCCAGTTCGCGCACGTTGCCGGGAAAATCGTAGGCTCCCAGCGCCTGTTTCGCTTCGGCGGACAGCTGCCCGACGCCACCGCCGTTCTTGCTGGCCAGCGCCTGCAGGATGAACTCGGACAGTTGCGGCACATCGCTGCGACGCTCGCGCAGCGGTGGCACGCGCAGCTCGATCACGTTGATGCGATAGAACAGATCCTGGCGGAACTGGCCCTGTTCAACCAGTTGGCCGAGGTTCTTGTGGGTGGCCGAGAGGATGCGCACGTCCACGGGGATCTCGTCGCGACCGCCGATGGCGCGCACCGCTTTTTCCTGGATCGCGCGCAGCAGTTTCACCTGCATGTGCAGCGGCAGTTCGGCCACTTCGTCGAGGAACAAGGTGCCGCCCTGTGCCGCCTGGAACAGGCCTTCCTTGTCGGCGCCGGCGCCGGTGAAGCTGCCTTTGCGGTGACCGAAGAACTCGCTCTCCATCAACTCTGAGGGAATCGCACCGCAGTTGACCGGGATGAACGGGCCGGCCGCGCGCGGGCCTTGCTCGTGGATCAGCCGCGCCACCAGCTCCTTGCCCACGCCCGATTCGCCGGCGATGTAGACCGGCGCCTGGTTGCGGGCGAGCTTGGCGATGGTGGTGCGCACCTGCTGCATCGCGGTCGAGTCGCCGATCAGGCGCGAGCCGAAGTCGCCGGCCTTGGTGCCGCCGCCGCCGTTGCGCTTTTCCTCGGCCAGCCGCAACGCGGTGCGTACCAGGCCGCGCAACATCTGGATGTCCACCGGTTTGGAGACGAAGTCGAACGCGCCGGCTTTCAACGCGGTCACCGCCGCGTCGACGTTGCCGTAGGCGGTGATCATCGCCACCGGCGTGTCCGGGCAGGTTTCGGCGATCAGTTCGATGATCTCCTGGCCATTGCCGTCGGGCAGCCGCATGTCGGTGAAGCAGAGGTCGTATGTGCGTTCGGCCAACGCGCGGCGCGCATCGGCAACCGTGCCCACGGCGTCTACCTGCAAATCCATCCGGCCCAGTGTGATGGTGAGCAGTTCGCGGATATCGCGTTCATCGTCGATGACCAGAACGGTCTGTGCAGTCATGGGCTTCTTGGTGCGGACAAAGATGCTGTGCAGGTTACTAGGGCAGGGCGAAAGGTCAACGCGTGGCGGCGCGATCGGCGACTTCCGCGTCGGCCGGATTGCGCGCCGGCGGCGTCAGCAGCAGCCGGAAACAGCTGCCGCCGCCGGGTACGCGCACGTATTCCAGCGCGGCCTGGTTGGCGTCGCTCATCTGCCGCGCCAGGTACAGGCCCAGGCCGGTGCCGTATTCGTGGGTGGTGTAGAACGGCTCGAAAATCTGCGCGGCCACTTTCGGCGCGATGCCGGGGCCACGGTCGATCACTTCGAGGATGGGCACGCCGTGTTCGCCACGGCGCGCCACCACCAGCACCCGCGCCGCCTGGCCGGGCATGCGGCCATAGCGCAGCGCGTTCTGCACCAGGTTCCATATCACCTGCTGCAGTTGCTGCGGGTCGGCCACGGCGGCGACCTCGATATCGCTGTTGGTGACCGCGCGCAGCGTGTCGGCGCCGATGTCGTTGCCTTGCTTGTATTCCTCCACGAACGACTGCGCCCAGTGGCCCAGGTCCAGCGTTTCCGGCCGCGAGCGCTCGCGCCGCGACAGCTGCAGGATGTTCTCGATGATTTCGTTGAGGCGTATGCAGTGGTTGTTGATGATCTCGACCATGCGCTGGTCGGTGCTGTCCATGCTTTTCGATTCGGCCAGCAGCTGCGCGGAGTAGCGGATGGCCGCCAGCGGGTTGCGGATCTCGTGCGCGATGGAAGCGGACAGCCGGCCCAGCGAGGTCAGCGTGAGCTCTTCGGCGCGACGCGATAGCAGCGAAGTGTCGTCCAGGAAAATCAGCACGTGGGAGTCGTCGTTCGGTGCCAGGCGCGAGAAGCGCGGCACCACCTCGGGCACGCCATCGGCCAGCTGGGTAGCGGTTTCGTCCAGCTTGCCCGAGGTCATCCAGTGGTACAGGCGGCGCGACAGTTCCGGCGCCAGCTGGCCCAGGTCGCGCTGGTCGGCGCCAGGGTTGCCCATCAGCATCCAGGCCGATTCGTTGATCTGGTGGATGCGGTTGGCGTCGTCCACCAGCAGCACGCCGGTCTTCATGCGGCGGATGATCAGCTCGTTGACCTGCGCCAGGTTGGCCAGGTCGGTGCTGCGCTGCTCGGCCAATGCCTCGGTGGCACGCAGTTGTCGGCCCAGCACGTGGCACAGCGTAGTGGTGGCGAAGTAGGCCAGGCCGAACAACGCCGCTTCCAGCAGGTCGCGGTCGCCGGCGCCCGCGGAGGTGGTGTCCAGCAAGGTGTGGCCGAGGGTGCCCAGCGTGGCCAGCGCCGCGAAAAAGCTGGACAGGCGCAGCGGCAGGATCAGGGCACCCGCGCTGAGGTTCACTGCCAGCATCATGGCGATGCCGATGTGGGCTTCGCGCATGGCGGTGATCGCCAGCAGCGCGCCGCCGATATCCACCACCAGCGCCACCGAAACCGCGAGCCGGGCATGCGGCATGCTGCGCCGGTTCAGCAGCAGCGACACCAGCGCGAACAGCAGGTAGGCCTCGGCCACATGATGGGCGAAGGCGGGGTCGGGCACGCTGGGCCAGCCCAGTCCCGCGGGGCTGAACGCCAGCCCCATGTAGACCAGCGCCTGGATCAGGCGGAAAACGTTGAGAAAGGTAAGTTCGTTGTAGAACGTTGTGGCGGGTCCGCTGGAGGCGGGCAAAAGTGACGTGCTGGACATTCGCAAGGCACTCCGGGGCAGTTGCGCGAGTATAAGCGGCGCGCGCCGGACGCGCAGTGCGTGGAACACGGTTTTTCGATGCGCTGGCGGG
>DATJCF010000082.1:0-4679 GCA_035514935.1 Rhodanobacter sp.
GCCAATGAAGGAATCGCACGTGCTTTTCAGCAGTTGCCATTCCGCCGTATTGGCGGCGGCGTGCGCGCGCATGTCACCCAGCGTTGCGCTGTCCAGGATCAGACGCGGGTGGGCTGCCGTGATCGCGGGCGCAACGGCGGCGGCCCGAACCGGGAGGGCGACCATCGCGCGCGCATCCAGCACCCGGCTCGGACGTGATCCGACGCTGGCGATCGGATCGGATTTCATCGGGCTTGCCCCGATCGTACTCGTTCCGACCGAACCGGTTTCAGTGGACGCAGGCGTTGCGCCCACAGGGGCCGAGGCTGACAGGAACACGCCAAAGCCGGGCGTCTGGGCCCGATAGCTGTCGGCGCGTGGTGGCAACGGCGTATCGGATTTTTCCTGCGAAACCGATGTGTCGGTGTTGGACGATGACGCCACCTCGGTGATGACCGACGGCGACAGCGACGCAACGACGGAAGATGACGGGGACGGTGCCGACGAGGCCGACGCCAACCCGGCAGACGCAGAAGAAACGGGCGTGCTCACCGAAGAAACCGGCGAGACTGCCTGCGCCGTAGCCTCCGGTGTTTGAGATGGTGCTGGCGAAGGCGACGACGATGGCGATGGCTCGATGACCTGCGCCATCGCGAATGCACCCAGCAGACAGGCGATGCCGACCGCGGCCAGACGCTTGTGCAAGCCGTGGCGGGTACGTTTCCCGGGCACGCGAACGATGGCGTGATCGACCGTTGAACGATGATCGCGATTCAAATGTGGGTCATGGATGGGCACGTGGAGCTCTCCTGCATTGCCGCGCCGGCTACCGCCGACCGACCTGTCTTCCATCAGGGACGCGAGCCTGGTGCCCGCCTGAACCAAGGTTTGCAGCCAACGCTTTTCCGCCGGCCCGGCCCCACACTTCACGCCGAAGGCCTATCGGGCACCGCGACTGAACAACACGACCTCGATCGTCTGAATGAGTATCAGCAGATCGAATAGCAGGTTGTGGTTTTTCACGTAGTACAAGTCGTATTTCAATTTTTCGGCGGCATCTTCATCCGATGCGCCGTAGGGATAACGCAGTTGCGCCCAACCGGCCAAACCCGGCTTCAGGCAGTGGCGCAGGTTGTAATAGCGGATCTTGGTAGCCAGGTCGGCCACGAATTGCGGGCGTTCCGGGCGCGGACCGATGAAACTCATTTCGCCCTTGAGCACGTTCCACAACTGCGGCAGCTCGTCCAGCCGCACCTTGCGGATAAAGCGGCCAACCCGGGTGACCCGGTCGTCGTTCTTGCTGGCCCAGCGCGCCACGCCATCGATTTCCGCATCGGTGCGCATGCTGCGGAACTTGGCCAGGCGAAAGCTCTTGCCGCGCACGCCAACGCGCTCCTGGAGGTAGAAAACGGGTTGTCCGGCACCCGACTCGATACGGATCGCCAGCGCCACCAGCAACATGAACGGCCAGGTCAGCAAGAGCACCAGTGTGGCGATGCCCAGATCGAAACAGCGCTTGCTCAACTGGCGCAGCGGCGTGGCGTTGAAACCGCCGGAAAACACCAGCCATGACGGGTCGGTAAGCGAAAGTTGCACGCGACCGGACTCGCGCTCGAAAAAGGTGGTGAGATCGGTAACCGCCACGCCATGCTGGCGGCACTCCAGCAACTCCTCCATCGGCAGGCCGCCACGACGGTCATCGACGCCCACCACGACTTCGTCGACCTGTTCGCGCTCCACCAGTTCAAACAACGTGTCCGCCGTCAGCACCTGTTCGACAGGCACCACCAGCGGCTCGCCCGGACGCGGCACGAAACCGACCACGGTGAATCCGCGCCGGTCGGAACGCCGGCGCATGCGGCTATGGATTTGCGAGGCACGCACACCGGCGCCGAGAATCAGTACGCGCCGCTTGAACGATTCCACTTCCACCAGGCGCAGGAACAACGCGCGCAATGCGGTTACCGCAATGAAACCGATCACCAGCGCGATACCCAGCACCCCGCGTCCCACGTACGCCTGCGGTACCACGTAATACGCCACGACCAGGCCCAAACCGCCCAGCACGAATCCCACGCCTTGACGCGCAAGCAGGCCGAACCAGGTCGCCCGCATATGGGTTTGATATTGACCCAGCGCAGCCAGGCCAAGAAGCAGCATCACCGCGAACACCAGCGAACGCTCCGGCATGTGGCGGGAGAATTCCTCCAGTTGATCCGGGTACCGGAAATAACGCAGATACGTGGCCACGTTCAAGGACGCGGCCAACAGCAATGCCTCGCCCAGGCCCAGCAAAAGGAGCCAGCGCATGGCCTGCTTATGCAAAAAACGAAACATCCCTATCCCCTGCCCGATTCAGCGATGGCATTACGCGAGCCAACAGACGAAAGTATCGCCCGTTTCAGCCGAGTTTCCACGCGCCGGTAAGTCTATGCCTTTCGATTATGTCGTGCGGATCCGGCGGAAAAAATCGCCACCGCACGTCCTGTCCAGCTTCGGACGCTGACCAGGATTTTCATGCGCCGGCGCTACCGTCCCCGGCCATTGGCCGATCAAGTATATGCAAATACCGCTTGCCCGACCCGACCGGCAGAGCCAGCGCCCCCACCACCGCCACGGGTAGCTGCAATTCGTGCACGCTGCATGGCGGGCACCCGAGCTCCGCTGGCGGAGCCACGCAAGCGTCGGGCAAGGCTTCGAATGTCGCCGGCGGCGGCCCGCTCAAGCCGGTGCCGAAAGCCTTCAGCAAGGCCTCCTTGCGCGTCCACAGGCGGAGCATGGCGTGCTCGCGCGCGGCTGGCGCGAGAGCATGCATGTCGATTGCCTCGCGCGGCGTGCAGACCGTGGACACGAGATCGTGCAAGACACGCAACGGCGGTGAACGCTCGATATCCACGCCCACTACGGCGGCGCGGCCCACGGCCACCGCCACCCAGCTTCCGCTGTGGCTGAGGCTGGTCGCCCAGGGCGTGCCGGGCAACTGCGGCTGGCCGGTGGAGGTGCTGGTGATCCGGACCGCCGCCGCTTCACACCCGAGACACCAACCCAGCACCGAACGCCACATGGCATGCGCCAGGACATAGGCCACACGGTCATGCGCGAACCGGAAGCGCGCCGCGCGCCGGCGCTCGCCGGTATCCAGCAGGTGTTCCGCAGCAACGGCCTGGTCGAGCCACGCCGCAGTGTCGAATACCAGTACCGCCACATCGTCCGCGGTGGGCGGGCTGAAACCCGCCTGTAAAAAGGCGCGCGCGGCGAGCCGCGGAAACGCCTCGTACACCCGATCCGCCGCATTCATGGTGACGGCGGCCTCGCCGGCAGGCTCAGGCCTGGACACCTTCCCGGCGCGTAATGAAATCCACATACCACGGCATCGCCTCGCCCAGCCCCAACTGCAGCGTGTGCGTGGGCGCGTAGCCCAGGCGCGCATGCGCACGACCGATATCGGCCAGCGAATGGCGCACGTCACCCGCGCGGAAATCACGATAGACGGGCTGCTTGTCGTAGTTGACGCCCTGATCCGCCAGCTGCGTTGCCAGGCTTTCGAAAAGTTCGTTGAGGGTGGCGCGCTGACCCACCGCAACGTTGAACACCGGCTCGCAATCGGGGTCGACCACCAGCGCCGCCAGCAGGTTGGCCTGCACCGCGTTGGCGACATAGCAGAAGTCACGGCTGGTTTCGCCATCGCCGTTGATGAAGACGTCGTCGCCGCGGATCATCGCCGCCAGCCACTGCGGGATCACCGCCGCGTACGCGCCATCGGGATCCTGGCGGCGACCGAACACGTTGAAGTAGCGCAGCCCGACGGCCTTGAAGTCGTAGCAGCGGGCGAAGACTTCGGCGTAGAGCTCGTTGAACAGCTTGGTGGCGGCATACGGCGACAGCGGCCGGCCGATGCGGTCTTCCACCTTGGGCATCGTCGGCTCGTCACCGTAGGTGGAGCTGGACGCCGCGTAAGTGAAGCTGGCCACACCCGCATCACGCGCTGCCACCAGCATGTTCAGAAAACCGGTGACATTGGCCGAGTGGGTGTCCACCGGGTCCTCGATCGAACGCGGCACCGAACCCAACGCCGCCTGATGCAACACATGGCGCACGCCGGCGCAGGCGGCCTGGCAATCCTCGGGGCGGCGGATGTCGCCCTTGATGAAGCGGAACCGCGACCACGCCTCGGCGCCGACCAGCCGTTGCACCTCATCCAAATTGCGTTGATGGCCGGTGGCGAAGTTGTCCAGCCCGACCACGCGCTGCCCCAGCCGCAACAGCGTCTCGACCAGATTGGAGCCGATGAACCCGGCTGCGCCGGTAACCAGCCACGGAGCGGTCTCGGCGCGCACCCGTGCCTGCAGTGTGGCCGGCAGCCCGGCTTCGATCGTGCCCATCACAGTCTCCCATCCACGGCTTCGCGTGGCAGTACGTATTTGACGTCATAAAGCACCATGTCGGGCTTGCCGAACGCACGGATGCCCGTTTCACCCAGCGCGACAAACTGCTTGTGGCCCACCGCCACGACAACGGCATCGTAGGTGCCTTGCTGCGGTTCGGACACTGGCCGAATGCCGTATTCATGCTGTGCCTCGTCGGCGCTGACCCAAGGGTCGTGCACGTCCACGTTGGCGTTGTAGCCGCGCAACGCGTGCACAATGTCGACCACGCGGGTGTTGCGCAGGTCCGGGCAGTTTTCCTTGAACGACAGCCCC
>DATJCF010000083.1:0-17601 GCA_035514935.1 Rhodanobacter sp.
TGGCCGGGCGGCAGGTAGAAGCTGGCCAGCCAGGTATGCGGCAGGTCGCCGGCATGGGCCGGATCAAGCATCAGGAAAAAGTTGACCCGGAACGAACTCCAGTCGACCTTGCGGATGCTGGTTATCGTCGCGTCGATGCTGCCTTCGCCGATGTCGAAGCGCAGCGTATCGCCCAGCTTCAGCGCAAACATGTCGCGCCACGTGGTATCGACGGACACCTCGGCCTGCGCCGGATGCGGCCCCGGCCACTGTCCGGCAATCACCTGGTTGCTGGGCGGCAGGCCATCGGCCCATGACAGCCGCAACTGGCGATCCGCGCGGTCGTCGGCGCGTTCGTCCTCGAAGTGCACTTGGTCGATCGGCTGGCCATTGATCGCCGTGAGTTTGCCCACCGCCAGCGGCATCATGTTGAGCTTCTCGCCGCCGACCACCCCCAGCGCCCGGGCAAAGCCTTCGCGTTGATCGTCCTGCAGGTTCATCGCGAACCAGTTCGGCGTATCGGCGGGCAGTTCCTGGCGCCAGCCCTGCAACAAGGCCGGCGCCACGATCGCCAGCAACAGCAACGCGCACATGCCAAGGCTGAGCGCGGTGGCTTGGATCAGGCTCAGCGTGCGTCGCCGCGCCAGTGCCGCCAGCCCCAGCCGCAGGCCGGGATGCGCGCCAGGCGCCACGCGTCGCGCCAGCCACAGCATCAACGCCGCCAGCAGCGCGGCAACCACGGCCACGCCGAGCAGGCTGGCAGCGAGAATGCCGGCCAGCGTCAGCGACTGGCTCTGCGCCCATATCAGACCCAGCGCCACCAGCACGGGTATCAGGTACAGCGTGTCGAAGCGTCGCGTTCTCCGCGTGGCGCTCTGGCGAAATACCGCCACCGGCGGCACCTCGGCCAGGCGCGCCAGCGGTGGCAACGCAAAACCCGCCAGCACCGCCAGGCCCATGGCGGCCGCTGAGAACGATGGCGCCAGCGGCAACGAGGTGGGCACCGAACCGAACAGCGTGCTGGCGAACAGCCATGCCAGCTGCGACAAACCAAGAGCCAGCACGGCGCCCAGCATGGTGGCCGGAATGGCCAGCGCACCCAAGGTGCCCAGCAGCAAACCCATCACCTGCCGGCGCGGCGTGCCCAGGGCGCGCAGCAGGGCGACTTCGGCGGTCTTGCGCCGCGCATAGCGTTGCGCCGACAGCGCAATGGCGATGCCGGCCAGCAGCGCCGACAGCAAGGCAGTGAGGCGAAGGAAGGCGCCGGCGCGATCGAACGAGGTGCGCATGCGCTCCTGCGTCTGCTCCGGCGTGATCAGCTGCGCGCCTTGCGGCAGCGCGGAGGCCTGCACCTGCTGGCGCCACGCGTCCACCGCGCCCGGTTCACCCGCCAGCAGCAACTGATGGCGGGCGCGGCTGCCAGGATCGAGCAGGCCGGCCTGGCGCGCATCGGCCAGATTCATCAGCGCCCGTGGCGCCAGGGCCAGCAACTGGCCGCCATCGGGTTGGCGCTGGAGTTCCGCGGCGATGGTCAACTCGCGTCCGCCCAGTTGCAGCGGCTGCCCGACTTTCAGGTTGAGCGCGACCAGCGCGCGGTGATCGAGATAGACCTGGCCCGGGGCCGGCGCCTGGCCCACGCGACTGTGGCCCGCCGCATCGCCAAGTTGCAGGGTGCCGCGCAACGGGTAGTGCGGCCCGGCCGCCAGCACGTCGAGCAACTGGGTCTGTTCGCCGGCAAAAGCCACGCTGGGGAAACTGGCGCTATGCGCGACCTGCAAGCTGCGCTGGCGCGCCGCGTCAGCGTAGCTGTCGGGCAACGCCTGCGGCGAGGACAGGCCGATGTCGCCGCCGATCAACTCGGCCGCGCCAGCCAGCATGCCGCGCTCGATCCGTGCGGCCAGCGTGGCCACCACGCCCAGCGCCACCACCGCCAACACCAGCGACGCGGCCAGCGTGCGCAGTTCCGGCAAATGCCATTCCCGCCGCAAGCTGCGCAATGACAGCCACAACATCCTCATGAGTGGGCGCCTGCGGCCACGACGCGGCCTTCTTCAAGCTCGATCCGCCGGTCACAGCGCGCTGCCAGTTCGGCATCGTGGGTCACCAGCACGAGGGTGGTGTGGTGGTCGCGGTTCAGCGCAAACAGCAGGTCGCAGATGTGGTGGCCGGTGCGCTGGTCGAGGTTGCCGGTGGGCTCGTCGGCGAACAGCACGCGCGGGCCGTGCACGAACGCGCGGGCGATCGCCACGCGCTGTTGTTCGCCACCGGAAAGTTGTGCCGGATAGTGCCGCCGTCGCGATGTCAGTCCCACCGCGTCCAGCGCCTGACGCGCGCGCGATCGCGCATCGCTGGCGCCTTCCAGTTCCAGCGGCAGCATCACGTTTTCCTCGGCGGTGAGCGCAGGCAGCAGGTGGAACGACTGGAACACGAAACCCACCAGGCGTCGGCGCAGGTCGGCACGTGCTTCCTCATCCAGCGATTCCAGCGCATGGCCGTCCAGATGGATGCTGCCGCTGCTGGACGTATCCAGCCCGGCCAGCAGGCCGAGCAGGGTGGTTTTGCCGGAGCCCGACGCGCCCACGATGGCGAAACTCTCGCCGGGAAGGATCTGCAGGTTCACCCCGCGCAGGATGTCCAAGGCGCCCTCGGGGCCAACGACCGACTTGCTAACATCGCAGGCCACGACAAGCGGATGGGAAGAATCACTCATGCATCGAAGCCCTGGTTGGAGGATATGGAGCGTATGGGTGTTGTTTTGCTGGATCGGTGTCTGCAGCGCGCAGGCCGCCACGCCGAAAACGGTGTTGGTGCTGGGTGATTCGCTGTCCGCCGCGCACAACATTCCGGTCGAAGCCGGCTGGGTGCATTTGCTGGACGCGCGTTTACGCAAGATGGTGCCGGAATGGCGCGCGGTCAATGCCAGCATCAGCGGTGAAACCTCGCTCAGCGGTCGTAACCGCCTGCCGGCGCTGCTGCAGAAATACCATCCGGACGTGCTGGTGATCGAACTGGGCGCCAACGACGGGCTGCGCGGCTTGCCGTTGCCGGCGTTGCGCGACAACCTCGACGCGATGATCACCATGGCGCAGAAGAGCCGCGCGCGGGTGTTGCTGGTGGGCATCGAATTGCCGGTGAATTACGGGACTCGCTATCGTGACGGATTGCGCGCGGCCTACGCGGATCTGGCAGCGACGCGCCGACTGGCGTTGGTGCCTTTCCTGCTGAAAGGCGTCGCGATGGACCCGGCCTTGATGCAAAACGATGGCCTGCACCCCGTGGCGGCGGCGGAACCGACCGTGCTGGAAACCGTGTGGGAGGGGCTACGCCCATTGCTGGAACCGCCGCATCCCCCTCGTACCTGAACGGCGTCCCGAGCTCTGCATCGTCATTTCACGCATCCCTCACCAGGCAATCGTTTAGATCTTCACATTTGTGAAATCACTGACGCGCGAGGACGACTATATGACCGTACACGACGAGCAAGCCGGGTTGATCCTGTTGGTCGAAGACAATCGCCAGATCGCCGAAATGGTGGGCGAATTCCTTGAACGCCGTGGTTATTCCGTGGATTACGCGGCCGATGGCGTCAGCGGCCTGCACCTGGCAGTGTCCAACAGCTATGACGTGATCGTGCTTGATCTGATGCTGCCGGGGCTGGACGGGCTGGAGGTCTGTCGCAAGCTGCGCAAGGAGGCACAGAAATCGACGCCGGTGCTGATGCTTACCGCGCGCGACACGCTGGACGACAAGCTGGTCGGCCTGGAAGCCGGTGCCGACGATTATCTGGTGAAGCCGTTCGAGGTGCGCGAACTGGAAGCGCGCCTGCGTGCCCTGATCCGCCGCGATCGTCGCCAGGTATCCACCGAGGTGCTCACCGTGGGCGACATGACCCTGGACACCGCCACGTTGCGTCTGACCCGCGATGGCCAGGAGCTGGTCGTGTCCCCGATCGGCCTGAAGTTGCTGGCGATCCTGATGCGCGAATCACCCCGCGTGGTCAGTCGCCGCGATATCGAGCGCGAGATCTGGGGCGACACCTTGCCCGACTCCGACACCTTGCGTTCGCATCTGTACAATTTGCGTCGCGTCATTGACAAGCCCTTCCCACGGCCCCTGCTACATACCATTCATTCGGCCGGCTACCGCCTCGCAGATCTCGATTCGGAGGTGGCGCTGTCCGCCCAGACGGCTTGATACCGACACGGCGAAGTCAATGGACGAAAGGGTGAAAACGGCGCCCACCTACCGGGTGGGCGCCTTCCGCCGGCGCATCGCCTGGGTGTTCGGCCTGCAATTCGTGGCCGTCGTGATCATCTGCATCATGGGCATTTACGACGTGGCGCCAACGCTCGCCGTCGTCACCGTCATCGTTATCACCACCGTGCTGGGCTGGTTCGCCACCCGCCGCGAATGGCGACCGGTGCGGGCGCTGGCCCGGCTGGTCGCGGGGTGGGACGGTCAGCAGCCCGACCCCAATGCGCTGCAGCTGCACAAGCTGTCCACCCACACCGATGCCGACGTGGCGTCGCTGGCGCGCGGGCTGCACGGGTTCGCCACCCGCATCGCCGGCTACAACCAGCGCGAGCGCAACTTCACCCGCGACGCCAGCCACGAACTGCGCAGCCCGCTCACCGTGATCAAGATGTCAGTAGACATGCTTGCCGACGACGAGGGTCTGACTGATTTCGGCAAGCGCTCGGTGAGCCGCATCCGCCGCGCCACCCGCGAGATGGAAGTGCTGGTCGAGGCCCTGCTGATTCTCGCGCGCGAGTCGGACACCGTCATCGACAACGAACGCTTCGTGGTCAACGACGTGTTGCAGCAGGAGCTGCAATCGGCCCGCGAACTACTGGTCGGCCGGCCGATCGAACTGGAACTGGAAGAACCCTCACGGTTCGCGCTGGAAGGCTCCTCACGGGCCTTTTCGGTCCTGTGCTGGCAGTTGATCCGCAACGCCTGCCAGCAGACCGAACAGGGCCGCGTGATGATTACCGTGACGCCTGGCGTGGTCAGCGTCAGCAACCACGAGTCGGTGCAGCCGGTGGATGACGCCCATCCCAAGCGGATGCACGGCGCCGACAGGCACGGCTTCGAACTGGCCATCGCCCAGCGTATCAGCGACCGCTTCGACTGGCCGCTGGAGCTGCAGACCCATCCGGGTCACGAGAACATCGCCCGTATCCGCTTTCCGCATCCGCTGCCGGGCTAGCCCGACAGCAGACGTCGCCAGCCTTCAGCGCTGGAGCGGTGGCGAAACGGTGAACGCGCAGCCTGTCTTAGCCCTCACGTCTTCCAGCGTGACGCCGTCGTTGAGTTCGATCAGCGTCAGCCCCTTGCCCTTGGCCACCTCGAACACGCACAGGTCGGTGATGATCAGGTCCACCACCTGCTTGCCGGTGAGCGGCAGGTCGCATTGATCCTTGATCTTGGGGCTGCCGTCCTTCGCACAGTGCTCCATCAGCACCACCACGCGCTTCACGCCGCTGACCAGATCCATCGCCCCGCCGGGGCCTTTCACCATCTTGCCCGGCACCATCCAGTTGGCCAGATCGCCGTGCGCGGAGACTTCCAGCCCACCCAGGATCGACAGGTCGATATGGCCGCCGCGAATCATCGCGAAGGAATCGGCACTGGAAAAGAAACTGGAACCGGGCAGGGTGGTGATGGTCTGCTTGCCGGCGTTGATCAGGTCCGGGTCGAGCTGGTCTTCGGTGGGGAACGGGCCGATGCCGAGCAGGCCGTTTTCCGATTGCAGCGTGACGCTGACACCCTCGGGGATGTGGTTCGCCACCATGGTGGGAATGCCGATGCCGAGGTTCACGTAGAAGCCGTCGCGCAGTTCCTGCGCCGCGCGTTTGGCCATCGCCACGCGGGTGGGGTTTTCCTTGCCCGCGACGACGCCCGCGACGGTGCGGAACTCGATGCGCTTCTCGTACTTTTCACCCTGCACGATGCGGTCGACGTAGATGCCCGGCACGTGGATGTTGTTCGGGTCCAGCTCGCCCACCGGTACCAGGTGCTCCACCTCGGCCACGCAGGCCTTGCCGCAGGTGGCGATCATCGGGTTGAAGTTGCGCGCGGTCTCGCGGAACACCAGGTTGCCGTGGGCGTCGCCCTTCCACGCCTTGACGATCGACAGGTCGGCATGGATGGCTTCCTCCAGCACGTACTCCTTGCCGCCGAACACCTTGGTCTCCTTGCCCTCGGCCAGCTTGGTGCCGAACGCGGTGCGCGTGTAGAAACCCGGGATGCCGGCGCCGCCGGCGCGCAGTTTCTCAGCCAGCGTGCCCTGCGGGGTCAGGTGCAGTTCCAGCTCGCCGGCCAGCGTCTGCCGCTCGAATTCCTTGTTCTCGCCCACGTAGGAGGCATACACGCGCTTCACCTGATGGGTCTTCAGCAACGGGCCCATGCCGAAATCATCCACGCCGGCGTTGTTGCCGACGATGGTCAGGTCCCTGGTGCCGGCCTCCAGCAAGGCGCCGATCAGGTTTTCGGGGATACCGCACAGGCCAAAGCCACCGGCCGCGATCGTCATGCCATCGAACAGCAGGCCGTCGAGGGCTTGCGTGGCGCTGGGATAAACCTTGTCCATTGCACGTATTCCTGCAGGAAGAGTCGTCTCGCAAGAATACGACGGAATGGTTCGACGAGCTTTCCGCCTGGTGAATCGGGCCCTGTGGGAACGGCTTCAGCCGCGATGCCCTCGTTGTTTGTGCAGGAGCGCACCGTGTGCGCGATGCTCTTGCCCTGGAGCCACACGCAAGATCAAAAGCGTCGCGACTGAAGTCGCCCGTAGCGCTACCTACCGAATCTTTTGCAGCTGCGCCGGCGTCAGCGCGCCACTGATAGCGGTGCGGCTGCCGTCGGCGCGGATCACCAGGACGCGCGGAGTCTCCCCGCCCCAGTTCGGGTCGAGCAGGAAATTGATGCGTTCGGGGCTGGCTTCGGCGTAGGCGCGGGCGGGGTAGGTGGCCACCTTCATCTTGCGCAGACGTGCTTCGATCGCCGGGCGCTGGGCGGTGATGTCGTCAGTGGTCACGGTGATCAGTTCGATCGACTTCGAATGCGCACGCTGCAGGGCGGCCAGCGCTTCCAGGTTGGGTTCGCAATAGGCGCAGTCGAGTGACCAGAGCGCGATGATGCGCTCGCCGTGGGCGGATGGTTGCAGCAGTGCCGGCACGTCGTTGGCCGCCAGCGGTTGCAACGAGGCCGCGCTGGCGAAGGTCGGGATCAACAGCAGCAAGAGGGCCAGCAGGCGTTTCATGGCATGGGTTCCGTGGCGATCAGGCGGAAGCCATCGGCGGTGTTCCATGCCACGAACACCTGCCCGTTCTTCTGCAGCAGTTGCGGCGAGCCAACGGCGACGGTGCTCTGGGCGATGTCGCGGGCGGGGCCGAAATGCGCGCCGCCATCGGTGGAATGACGCAGCGCCAGTGAGTAGCCGGAGGCGCTGACCTGGTTCCACACCACCCGGACATCGTGGCCATGCACTGCCACGTCGGCATGGCTGGCGCCGGCGGTGGCGATGGCCAGTCGATGATGCGGCGGATGGCCGGGATCGAGTTGGCCGTACCAGATCGTGGGCTGTGTCTTTGCCTCGTACCACACCGCATGGCGGGTACCGTCGGCGCCGATGGCCAGGCCCGGACCGTGGTGCGGGCAGCCGGCGATTTTCCAATCGCTGAAGGTGGCGCGTGTGGCCGTTGCGGCTGCTCCTTGCGTGGTCAGCACGGCGTAGGCGTGGTCGCGGATGTTGTCGCCATAGATGCTGCGGAAGAACGCGGCGACGTCGCCTTGCGGCGTGGTCGCCAGGGCGATGCGGCAGCATTCGCAGCTCTGGTCGACCAGCTTGCGTTCGGAAGCGAAGGTGACGCCGCCGTCGTCCGACCAGCTGTAGTACACCGCGGCGCCGAGATACGGTTTTTTGGCGGCTTCCGCGGCCAGCAGGTCGCGCTTGTCGATCCAGGCGATCACGATGCGACCCTTGCCGTCGACCGCCAGCGCATCGAAGCGGTGGGTGATTTCGGCGCGGTCGTGGTGCACGGTGATGGGCGCGGAGAAGTGCGCGCCGCCATCCAGCGAGCGGGCAAACCGCACGAAGCCGGTCCATGGTTTGGCCCGCGGCTGCGACCAGCTCACGTAGATTTCGTCGTGCGGACCAAACGCCAGCTTGGGCCGGTTTTCGCCTTCGGCGTAGATGCGTTCGGCCTGGGCGTTGACCGGTATCGGCGCGCTCAGGCTGCGGCCGTCGTCGTCGGAGTGGCGCAGTCGCACGTGACCGTCGACCGCATCCACCAGCCATAGCCGGCCGTGGCTGTCGAAGGCGGCACTGGCGCCCAACTCCGGCGCTTTCGCCATGTGGCCCATGTCGTGCGCGAGTGCCAACGGCGAGAGCAGGCACAGCAGGATGGCAAGCAGATAGCGCATCAGGTTCCCTCGAAGTGGGCTTGCAGCGTTGATCACAACTCCCAGCGCAGCTCGCCGAACCAGGTTCGGCCGGCGTAGGGGTGGTAAACCCAGTAATGAGTATCGGTGAGATTGTCCACGCCCAGTGAAGCGGTCCAGTGCGGCGCGAAGGCCCAGCGCAGCCTGGCGTCGGCGACGGTGAACGCACTGACGGCGCCGTAGGTGTCGACGAAATCGCTGTTGTCCAGCGTGCCGTACTGGCGGCCGGAGCGGCGCACACCCAGCGAGGCATCCCAGCCGGGCGCGAAACGGTAATCAGCGAACAGGTTGGCGCGAAGCCTGGGGATGCGCGGGAAGTAGTTGCCCTCGGCCCGCGGGAACTGGCGGTCGCGCAAGGTCTTGGCATCGTTGAGCGCGAGGCTGGCGGAGATATCCAGTCCGGACGTCCAGACGTCCGTCAGTACCAGCTCGCCTTCGATGCCGCGTGAGCGCACGAGGTCGATGTTCTGCACGCTGGTGACGGTGGGCGTCACGGTGATGTCGGTTTGCGAGTACAGCGAGTCGGCGATGCGATCCTGATACAGCGAGATGCGCCAATGGCCCTTGTCCAGCTGGTGGGTGAGGGTGAGGTCGGTGGATTGGTCGCGCTCGGGGCGCAGCGACGGGTTGTTGTTGACGATGGCGTTGGCCGAGATCGAGCCCTGGAACAGCTCCGATACGGTGGGGTAGCGCACCGCCTTGCCGTAGGCCAGCCGCAATTGCCAGTCGGTGGCGAAATCCCAGGCCAGCGATGCCTTGGGTGAGAAGTCGGTGCGCTGGCGGTTGGCGTAATGCAGGCTGCCGTCGGCATTGCCCAGTACGCCGCCATAGGCGCGCCACTGTTCCAGCCGTCCACCCACGGTGAGCGCCAGGGCTGGCGCAAACGCCCACACATCCTGCAGGTAGGCTGCGCGCGTCTGGGTGCGGCCGGCGAAGCGGCTGACCTGCGGACCATCGGCTGCGCCCGTCCACCACTGGCTGCTGTTGCGCACGCGCGAATCCAACAGGTAGCGATCGCCATGCACGCCGGCATAGAGCATGTGGCTGTCGCCGACCGGGCCGGAGCTGCGCAGGTCGAAGGTGTCCCAGCCCGAACCGCCCCTGTCGGCCAAGGTGCCGGCGGCGCCGCCTGGGGTCAGCGCGTTGCGGCTTTGCGAGCGCAGGAAATCGTAATGGCTGGCGACGGCCGTCCAGCGCCAGCCGTTATCGAACTTGCCGTTGAGCTCGATGCCGTAGAGCGCGTGGGAGTCGCTGGCGGAGGACGGTGCCAGGCCGCTGGATGGCAAGGTCCAGATCTGCCCGTTGGCGCTGATGACGCCTTTGTCGACCGGTTCGCCGGCTGCATCGCGGATCAGGCTGCGTGTGCGGTCGTTGGCGCGGTTGTGCCACCAGCCGAGGGTGAACAGGGCATCGACATGCTCGGCAAGTTTGACGCCCAGCTTCAGCTTGGCCTGCGTCTGCACCGTGTGCTCGATGGTGTTGGCGCCATAGACCAGTCGCGGCGAACCGTTGGGGTTGCGGTCGTCAGTTGCGCCCGTCACCGGTACCGCGGCGGCGGCATCGCCACCGGCGCGGGCCGTGGCGTACTGCATGGGCTGGCCGTGGTTGTCGAGCCGGTTCACCGATACCAGCCAGCTCCAGCGGCCTTGGCGGTTGCCCAACGTGGCGGAAAGCTGGTGGCCGTTGTAGTGGCCGCCGGCGCCGTACGCATCGCGGTAATCCTGGCTGAAGAATTGCGAGCTGGCACTGGCCATCAAGCGGTTCGGCAGGATGGTGTGGATCAGCACCGTGGTGCCCAGCGAGTTGCCCGGGTACAGCGCGGAATACGGGCCGTACAGGATGTCGACCGCGCCGATCTCCTGTGGCGCCACCATGCCCCAGCGCGGCGCGCCGTCCCAGCCGTTGGTCATCAGGTTGGAAAGCAGCAGGCCGTCGGCATAGAGCAGGCTGCGCGCGCTTTGCAGGGTGCCGGTATTGCGACCGCTGATGACCGCGTTGGGGTCGCCGATATAGCGTTTGCGCACGATCATGTTCGGCGCGTATTTCAGTGCGTCGGCGCTGTCGCTGACGTTCTGCTGTTGCAATTGCTCCCGGTTGACCCGCACGTGCACGCTCTCGGCGGTCATCACGTGGGTGTCGCTGGCGTGCACCGAAACCGGCGCCAGCGTGGTGGCTGCCGCGGCGGGCTCGCTGGCCATCGCCGGGCTGGTGAACATCACAAGTGCGACTGCGCAAAAACCGGACGGGAAGGCGTTCAAGCGAGACTCTGGATGGGGGTCTAGGGTTGCAAGGATAGTCCGATGGCGCGCACGCAAAAGATGGCGCGTTGTCGCAGTGCGCGCGGACGTAATGGGATGGGTTGTCGGGGCGAAAGGTGCCCGTGCCGAATGCCTTTTGTAGGAGCGCACCCTGTGCGCGAATGCTTTTCCGCCTTGTGGCGAAGAGCATTCGCGCACAGGGTGCGCTCCTACACAGGGGTCCGCGCGATCAGTCGTCGCGGTCGGGGCGTTCGCGCACCGGGTGCTTGCTCAGCTTGCGTTGCAGCGTGCGGCGGTGCATGCCGAGCCGGCGGGCGGTTTCGGAGATGTTGCCGTCGCATTCGGTCAGCACGCGCTGGATGTGTTCCCACTCCAGGCGGCGCAGCGCCAGCGGCTGTTCCGGCGCGTCGGGGAGCTCGCTGTCGTCGCTTTCGTTGTCGCCGTCGAGCAGGGCGCGAACCACGGCATCGGCGTCCACCGGCTTGGCCAGGTAATCGTGGGCACCGCGCTTGATCGCTTCCACCGCAGTGGCGATCGAGGCGTAGCCGGTCAGCAGCAGCACGCGGATGTCCGGCACCAGCGTGTGCAGTTCCGGGATCAGTCGCAGGCCGTTGTCCTCGCCCAGTTTCAGGTCGAGCACGCAATAGCGCGGATGATGCCGACGCGCCAGCGCGCGGGCCTCGTCGAAGCTGGTGGCGGTGATGACCTCGAAGCCACGCGATCCCAGCGCGCGTGCCAGCACGCGGACGAAGGTGGTGTCATCGTCGACCAGCAGCAACGGACGGCCGGACAGCGGGCTCGGTGATTCGGTCATCATGTTCTCCATTCAGTGCCGCCATTTTGCCGCAAGTGTGGCGCGGGAAGGGGCTGACGGTGCCGAATGATGCGCGATGCGATGCTGTGGGTCAGTGGATCACGGTGTTTCGGCGATCACCGCCAGCGGCAGGCGCAGGCATACTTCGGCGCCATTCCCGCTGTTGCCTGCGATGAGCTCGCCGTTGAGTCGCTCGGCGGTCGCCTCGGCCAGCGCCAGGCCGATGCCCAGGCCGGTCTGTTTCTGCGAGATGCCCAGCGCCATCTGCTGGCCGGTCGCCATGAACCCGGGGCCGTGGTCGCGCACGCTCAGTTGCAACCACTGGTTCTCGTGATGCACGTCCAGCTCCACCTTGTGCGAATCGCGCAGCGCAGACGCATCGGCGGCGTTGTTGAGCAGGTTCAGCAAGGCGTGGCGCAGGCCCGGCGGCGTGCGCAGCACGATGGCGGCGGTGGCGGGGTTCAGTTGCACGGCGAGCTCCGCCTCGGGCCGCAGACTGGAATCGCTCCAGGCAGCCGTGGATGAATTTCGCCACGCTCAGCCGCTCGGATTCCTGCGACAGCTGCGCCTGGCCGAACGCCACCATCTCGCGCAGGATCGTACGGCAGCGATCCACCTGGCCTTCCAGCAGGGCAAGGTCGTCGGTGAGCGGGGTGTCGGCGGCGTGTTCGCGGCGCAATTCCGGCAGCAGCGTGCGCATGGTCGACAGCGGCGTGTTCAACTCGTGCGCGGCGCCGGCGGCCTGGGTGGCAATGGCCAGGATGCCTTCGTCGCGCAAGGCACGCTCGCGCACCCGCTGCACTTCCTGCTGCTGCAGGCGCAACACGTTCGCCAGCCGGTTGATGAAGAAGCCCAGCAGCAGCGCGCTGATCACGAAGTTCACGCCCATGCCCGCCACGTGCAGCGAAAACCTGCCGCTGGCGTTTTCGTGCATCGCCGTCGGCAGCGGCACATGCCAGTACAGCAGCACCAGGTAGGCGATGCCGGCGAGCGTCGATACCGCGGCAATCGCCCGCGCCGACAAGGCGGCGGCGGACAACGCGATCGGCACCAGCAGCAAGGTGATGAACGGATTGCTGGCGCCGCCAGTGAAGTACAGCAGATAGCCCAGTATCAGCGTGTCGAAGGCGATGTGGCTGATGGTTTCCACCTGGCGTACCGGCCATGGCTGGCGCAACCGCCAGGCCGCGAACACCGCAAACACCGCTAGCAGCCCGATGCCGATCAGCAGCGGCAACAGCGGGATCGGCAACTGCATCCACCACGCGCATACCAGCACCGCCACGCATTGCCCGGCAATCGCACACAGGCGCAGCCACGCCAGTGTGCGGGTGAGGGCGAACGGCCCGACGCGGTGGGTCAGTCGATGCATGGCAGGCGCGCTCACCGCTGGATCAGGGAGAGGGTGGGATGGTCTCGCTGCGTACCGCTGGCAGCGGGTCGTTGTTGTTGGCTGCGTCGGAATGGCTGGCCGAAAGCTTCTTCATCAACGGCAGCATCGCCAGCGCGATCGCCGTGCAGACCACGCCCGCCACGCCGAGCTGGTTGAACAGCTTGGTATAGATCGGCAGCGACACGGTGGGGTCGGCCACGTGCTGCGGGATGCTGGCGAAGTTCGCCACTACGCTGCCAAGGTATTGCGAGATGCCGGAGGCGACGTAATAGGCGCCCATCATGAAACCGCCCATGCGCGCGGGCACGTAGCGGGCGATCATCGCCAAGCCCAGGCCGCTGACCAGCAGTTCGCCCAGCGAATACAGCCCGTAGCCCCACACCATGTACCACGACGAGATCTGGCCGTTGACCGCGAACCTTGCGCCCACGCCGTACATGAAGAAGCCGGCCGCCACCGCGGCGAAGCCCCAGGCGAACTTCACCGCCACCGCGGGATTCTTGCCGACCTTGCCCATCGCGTTGTAGATCAGCACCAGCACCGGGCTCAGCGCCACGATCCAGATCGCGTTGAGCGACTGGAACTGCTCGGGGATCCAGTTGAACAGGTGCAGGCCGAACACGTCGAACGACAGGTCGACGTTCTTCTGCGCGAACAGGTTCAGCGAGGTGGACATCTGCTGGTAGAAGATGAAGAAGAAGATCGTCTGCACCGTCAGCACCAGCGCGGCGACCAGGCCGGCACGCTCGTGCTGCCGGCTGCTGCGGATCAGGTGGATGAAGATGCCCAGGATCGCCACGCCGGCGGCATACACGCACACCCGCGCCACCAGCTCGCTCTGCAGGATGAAGGCGGCGATGAACACCATCGCCGCGCCGGCGACCAGCAGCGCACCCAGGCGCTTGAGGTTCACCGGCTCGCTGTCCGCGGGCGCGCCCACGTGCGCCAGCGTGCGATGCATCAGCGAGTAATTCAGCAACCCCAGCACCAGGCCGATGGCGCAGACGCCGAACGCGGTGTGCCAGCCCCAGGCGTCGCCGTATTTGGCGCCCACGTAATCGCGGATCCACGGCGTCAGCAGCATCGAGATGGTGGAGCCGATGTTGACCGCCATGTAGTAAATGGTGAAGGCGCTGTCGATCTTGGTGTCGTCGCCCTCGTAGATCTTGCGCACCAGGTTGCCGGCGTTGGGCTTGAAGAAACCGTTACCCACGATGATCACGCCCAGCGAGCAATACAACAGGTATTCGCTGCTCGACGGAACCCACAGCATCGCGTAACCCACGGCCAGCACCACCGCGCCCAGCAGCATGGTGCGGCGGGTGCCGATGAGCTTGTCGCCAACCCAGCCGCCGATCGCCGGCGTGGCATAGATCAACGCCGCCGCCGCGCCCCACACCAGGTTCGCCTTGCTGTCGACGAAGCCGAGGCGTTTCACCATGTAGGTGACCATCAGCACCTGCATGCCGTAGAAGCCGAAGCGCTCCCACATCTCGATCAGGAAGACGGTGCTGAATGAGCGGGTTTGTGAAACCGGGGGATTCTGGGTTGCCATTGACGATTCCGTACACGATTCAAAACAACAGCACGGCCGGCACAGGTACGTGCGCGGCCGTACTGCACCACAACCGGGCGAGGGTACCCCACTTCGGCGCAGGCGCTAGCTGCACTGCGGCGTGACAGCGTCGGCAAATCGTGGACGATCCGGCCGGGTTTTCAATGTTGCGCCGGGCCTGCTGTGGCATCATCGGCGCTCGGCGCCATCGCCATCTGACCGAGAGTTTCGTCCGCCATGCTTCATGGTTTCCGCCGCGAGGCCGCCCTCCGGCCACAGCTTTCCGATGGTTCATCGCGCAGCGAGGCCGGCGCGCATGGCTGCTGAAGGTTTTCGTGGGCCGCGGCAAGTCTGGAACGCCTTCCGTTGGTCGATGAAGGGCTTGAATGCCGCCTGGCGGCACGAGGCATCGTTCCGTCTGGAGGCAAGCCTGGCCATCGTGGTGGTGCCGTTGGGTCTGTGGCTGGGGCATGGGCCGCTGGAGAAGCTGGCACTGGCTGGCCCACCGCTGCTGGTGCTGTCAGCCGAGTTGCTCAATTCGGCGATCGAGGCGGTGGTGGACAAGGTCTGCCCGGAGATCCACGAGCTTGCCGGCCGCGCCAAAGACATGGGCTCGGCGGCCGTGTTCGTGCTGATGATGCTGGTGGTGTTGAGCTGGGTACTGGTGCTCGGGCCGCGCTTTTTCGGCTGAGGCATAGGCGGTGACGCGCGGCGGGGCTGCGTTGCACCGTGTTACAGGGGACAACCATGACTTGCGAAAAACCCTATCTCCGTGGGGCATTTGCCGCGCTTGCCGCAGGCCTGTGGCTGCTATCCGCTACCGCGCAGGGTGCCGTGGCGCCGTTGTCCACCCACGGCAACAAGGTGCTGATCGGCGGCCAGCCGGGCAGCGTGTCGGGCAACAGCTTTTTCTGGAGCAACACCGGCTGGGGCGGTGAGCGCTTCTACAACGCCCAGGCCGTGGCCTGGCTGAAAAAGGACTGGAACGCCGGCATCGTGCGCGCCGCCATGGGCGTGGACGCGCCCGGCGGCTATCTGGCCGATGCCTCGAACAGGCAGCGCGTGGTGACCCTGGTGGATGCGGCCATCGCCAACGACATGTACGTGATCATCGACTGGCACTCGCATCATGCCGAGCAGTACCGCGCGCAGGCAATCACCTTTTTCCAGGACATGGCGCGCACATACGGCCATCGCGACAACGTGATCTACGAGATCTACAACGAGCCACTGGGCGTTTCGTGGGGCGATACGTTGAAGCCCTACGCCGAAGCCGTGATCGGTGCCATTCGCGCGATCGACCCGGACAACCTGATCGTGGTGGGCACACCCCATTGGTCGCAGGATGTTGACGTGGCGGCGGCGGACCCGATCGTCGGCTACACCAATATCGCCTACGCCCTGCATTTTTACGCCGGCACGCATGGCCAGGCGTTGCGGAACAAGGCACAGGCCGCGCTGGACAAGGGGTTGCCGCTATTCGTGACGGAATGGGGCACGGTCAACGCCGATGGTGATGGCGCGGTGGCCGAAGGCGAAACCGCCGCGTGGATGGCCTTCCTCAAGGCCAACCACATCAGCAACGTCAACTGGAGCATCACCGACAAGGCCGAAGGCGCCGCAGCGCTGGTACCCGGCGCCAGCGCCACCGGCGGCTGGACCGATGCGCAGCTCACCGCGTCGGGAGCGCATGTCCGGATGATCGTGCGCAGCTGGCCGGCGCTCGATGCGGGCGGCTGGCCGAGGCGTCGGTTGCGCATGTCCACGATCGCCGAGCGGGGCACCGCCGACCACGCAGCGATAGCCGTCGCGCGGGAGCCGTGATGTGACATCCGACTTGCCGTGGCCATGCCCGCGTCGATTTGCGCGCGCCAGGCGGTAATGCTGCAATGGCGCCTCCACCGACCGGAGCCGCCCATGAAACTTCTTCGCCATCTCGTGTTGCTGTTGCTCGCCTTCAGCCTCACCGGTTGCGGCTACAACGCGATCCAGAAGCAGGATGAGGCAGTCAAGGCCGCCTGGTCCGAGGTACTCAACCAGTACCAGCGGCGCGCCGACCTGGTGCCCAACCTGGTCAACACGGTCAAGGGCTATGCGCAGCACGAGGAGAAGGTGTTCGTCGAGGTGACCCAGGCGCGCGCCAAGGTCGGCAGCCTGCAGATCAACGCCGATTCGCTGGACGATCCGCAGAAGATCAAGCAGTTCCAGGCGGCGCAGGGCGAATTGGGCAGCGCGTTGTCGCGCCTGATGGTGGTCAGCGAGAACTATCCCGAGCTGAAGGCCAATGGCCTGTTCCAGAACCTGCAGGCGCAGCTGGAAGGCACCGAGAACCGGGTCACCGTGGCGCGCAACCGCTACGTGCAGGCGGTGCAGCAATACAACGGCATGATCCGCACGTTCCCCAACAACCTCACCGCCAAGATGTTCGGCTACAAGGTGAAGCCCAACTTCAGCGTGGATAACGAGAAGGCGATCTCCACCGCGCCCACGGTCGATTTCGGCACCATGGCGCCGGCACCTGCCGCCACCCGTTGATGGGTTTCCCGCGCATGCCGCGCTGGTGCGCCGTGCTGGCGCTGGTGCTGCTGTGGCCGTTCCTGCTGCAGGCGGCCGACACCGTGCCGCAACTGAAGCGCCACGTCACCGACCTGAGCGGCACGCTCACGGCCGCGCAGGTCGACCAGCTCGACCGGCAACTGGTGACGCTGGAGCGCACCAAGGGCGCGCAGCTGGTCGTGCTGATGGTGCGCAGCACCGGCGAGCAGGACATCGAAGGCTATTCGCTGGCAGTGGCCGAGGCCAACAAGATCGGCCGCAAGGGCACCGATGACGGCGTGCTGCTGCTGGTCGCCAAGGACGATCGCCACGTGCGTATCGAAGTGGGTTATGGCCTGGAAGGCGCCATTCCCGACGCCGCCACGGCGCGCATCATCCGCGAGTACATCGCACCGAAATTCCGCACCGGCGACTATTTCGGCGGTATCGGCGATGCAGTCGGCGCGCTGACCCAGTTGATCAACGGCGAACCCTTGCCCCCGCCGGTGCAGGGCAACGCCGAGCGCGAGCGGCCCGGCCTCGGCCTGCAGGGCGGCCTGATGATCGGCCTGTTTGCCGCCCTGTTCCTGCGCAACCTGCTGGCGCGTGCGCCGTCGTGGCT
>DATJCF010000084.1:0-15717 GCA_035514935.1 Rhodanobacter sp.
TCGTAGCCGGCGACCTGGCCTTCCTGCGATTCGGCCTTGACCGAATGCTCGACCGCCGGGATGTACTCGCGCGGCACGCGGCCGCCGACCACTTCGTCGGAGAACACCACGCCCGAGCCCGGTTCACCCGGCTCGAAGATCATCGACACTTCGGCGAACTGGCCGGAGCCGCCGGTCTGCTTCTTGTGCGTATAGGTGTGCTCGACGGTCTTGCCGAAGGCCTCGCGGAAGCTGACCCGCGGCTTGCCCATGCTCGCTTCCACGCCCAGCTCGGTGCGCATGCGGTCGATGGTGATTTCCAGGTGCAACTCGCCCATGCCCTTGAGCACGGTCTGGCCGGTTTCCTGGTCCACTTCCATGCGCAGCGACGGATCGGCCTTGACCATCTTGTAGAGCGCGGTGGAGAGCTTGTCGACGTCGTTGCGGTTCTTCGGCTCCACCGACACGCTGATCACCGGGTCGGGGAAACGCATGCGTTCCAGCAGCGCCGGGTGTGCCGGGTCGCTCAGCGAATCGCCGGTCTCGGTGTCCTTCATCGAGACGAAGGCGCAGATGTCGCCCGCGCGCACCTCGTCGATTTCCTTGGTGTCGTCGGCCTGCACCTCGACGATGCGGCCCACGCGCTCCTTCTTGCCGCGGGTGACGTTGAGCAGGGTGTCGCCCTTCTTGATCACGCCGGAATAGATGCGGCAGAAGGTCAGCGTGCCGAACTGGTCGTTGATCACCTTGAACGCCAGCGCGCGCGCCGGCGCGTCGTCGGTGACTTCCTGTTCGCCCACGACGTTGCCGTCCTCGTCGACCATCGCGATGCCGCCGTTCTCGCCGGGGTAGGGCAGGTAATCGACCACGGCGTCCAGCAACTGCTGCACGCCCTTGTTCTTGTACGAGGAGCCGCACAGCACCGGCACCAGCTCGCCGGTGACGGTGCCCTTGCGGATACAGTGCTTCAGCAGCTCCGGGTCGAACTCACCGGTCTCGAGCAGGCGTTCGAACGCGTCGTCATCCAGCGCCAGCGCGCTTTCCAGCAGGTCCTGGCGCAGCTTTGGCAACTGCGCGATCCAGTCGTTGTCGGCGACGGAGCCGAAGCTCAGGCGATCCTTCAATTGCTCCAGCGGCACGCTCTCCCACGTGCTGTCCTTGTCGTCGGAGGCCCAGATGTAACCCACGCCGGCGACCAGGTCGGCCATGCCCACGAATTCGTCGCTGCTGCCCAGCGGCACCTGGCACAGCAGCGCGTTGGCGCCCAGGCGCTCACGAATGCCCTTCACGCAGTGCGCGAAGTTCGCGCCGATGCGGTCCATCTTGTTGACGTAGCAGATCCGCGGCACCTTGTACTGGTCGGCCAGGCGCCAGTTGGTCTCGGTCTGCGGTTCGACACCGGCGACGCCGTCGAACACCACCACGGCGCCGTCCAGCACGCGCAGCGAGCGGTTCACCTCGATGGTGAAGTCGACGTGTCCCGGCGTATCGATCACATTGATCTGGTGGCCTTTCCATACCGCCGACACCGCGGCCGACTGGATCGTGATGCCGCGCTTGCGCTCCTGCTCCATGTAGTCGGTGGTGGTGGAGCCCTTGCCATCCTTGGTCTCGTGCGTGTTGACGATCTGGTGCTTCTTGCCGGTGTAATACAGCACGCGCTCGGTGGTCGTCGTCTTGCCGGCGTCGATGTGGGCGATGATGCCGATGTTGCGATAGAGCGGAAGGGGTTTCTGGCGAGCCATGAGGTGCTCCAAAGGGGCGGTGAACGCAGACAGACGAGTCACATGCCGCCGCGGTGTGGGTAATTCAAGAAGGGTCATCCGCGGCGGCGATGCTGTGGCGTGAGGGTGGAGGACGGTCCCTCCCCTGCAAGCAGGGGAGGGAGTCAGGGCGGCAAGTCGCCCGCAATGCCGCGAAACGTCACCACCAGTACGTCGCGGTGTGCGGGTTTGGACGGATCCAGCGGGGTGACGGCGGTAACGCCGTGGAGGACCCGCGCATCGTCGACCAGCGCGGCATCCAGCGGTTGGGTGAGGGTGAAACTGCCCAATACGCCGCGGTCCGGGCCGTGGATCGTGGTGGTGCCGCTGGCGATATTCTCGCGATCGATCAGCAACACCAGCACGTAGTCGACGCCGTCGCGATGCACACCTTCGGGGGTGGGTTCGCCGTCCTCGTCCGGGCGCGCCTCGATGCGGAATTGGTGGGTTTCGATATGCCAGTGCGGCGTGGCGGGCGCCAGCGTGCCGAAGAAGTCACGACAAAATCCCAGGATGCGGCGCAGGCTGGCGCCATCGCCGATCTCAGGCAATATCGGTTCGAACCAGCGCTGGATGTCGCCCTGCAAATGGTTGTAGCTGCGGCTCTGGAAATGCGGCTGGGCCGGTTGCCGCCGTATCTCCCCCTCGCGTCCGGCGGCGAACGTGGCGTAGCGGCGGCGCCGGTGGCGGCCGCTGGCGGCCAGGTAGGTGTCGGGCGACAGATCGTTCCAGCTGTCCGCGAACGCATCCCAGTCGTCCAGCGCTTCGCCATGCAGCAGCGTGCGCATGACCTGCGCGGTGACGAATGCAAACCCCTCGTCCCGCAGATTGGTGAGCAAGGCGGGCATATCGACAGGGTGGTTCATCGCCGTAATTTAGCAGGGCGGGGATGAAGCGGCGATGGCTGCTTTCCCGCGAGCACCGCCCCTCTCCTCAATCCTGTCCCCCAAGGAAGAGGAGGCGCAAAGCGAAAGCACCGCCCCCACAAACCCGCGATAATGCGCGGATGACTTCCATGCAATTCGACCTCCAGGCCACCGATGGCGCCGCCCGTCGGGGTCAACTCCGTTTCGCCCGCGGCACCGTGGAAACGCCCGCGTTCATGCCCGTGGGGACTTACGGTTCGGTCAAGGCGATGACCCCGCGCGATGTGCGCGAGACAGGCGCCGAGATCATCCTGGGCAATACCTTCCACCTGTTCCTGCGGCCGGGGCTGGAGATCGTCGAGAAATTCGGCGGGTTGCACCGGTTCATCGGCTGGGACAAACCCATCCTCACCGATTCGGGCGGTTTCCAGGTGTTCTCGCTGGCGCACAAACGCAAGATCACCGAGGAAGGGGTGATGTTCGCTTCGCCGGTGGACGGCTCGAAGGTGTTCCTGTCGCCCGAAGTGTCGATGCAGATCCAGACCACGCTGGATTCGGACATCGCGATGATCTTCGACGAATGCACGCCGTATCCGGCCGCCGAGAAGGTGGCCAGCGATTCGATGGAACTGTCGCTGCGCTGGGCTGCGCGTTCGCGCCAGGCGTTCAATGACCTGAAGAATTCCAATGCCCTGTTCGGCATCGTGCAGGGCAGCGTGTACGAAAACCTGCGCCAGCGCTCGGCGGGGGGGCTGGTGGACATCGGCTTCGACGGCTACGCGATAGGCGGCCTGGCGGTAGGTGAGACGGAGGACGAGCGCAACCATGCGCTGGATTTCACCGTGCCGCTGCTGCCGCGCGACAAGCCGCGCTACCTGATGGGTGTGGGCCGTCCGGAAGACATCGTGGAGGCCGTGCGCCGCGGCGTGGACATGTTCGATTGCGTGATGCCCACGCGCAATGCGCGCAACGGCTTCCTGTTCACCGCCGAGGGCACGCTGCGCATCCGCAACGCGAAGTTTGCCGATGACACGCGGGTGATCGAGGAAGGTTGCGATTGCCATGCCTGCGCCAACGGCTTCAGCCGCGCCTACCTGCGCCATCTGGACCGCTGCAACGAGATCCTCGGCAGCCAACTGGCCACCATGCACAACCTGCGTTACTACCAGCGCTTGATGGCGGGGCTGCGCGAGGCGATCGCGAACCGGACGCTGGATGCGTTCACCGCGGAGTTCTACGCACGGCGGCAGGGCGCGGCTGCCCCGTAGGAGCGGCTCCCGGCCCCATTCGCCGGGCGGTGCGGCGAGCCCTTGCAACCGGCAATCGGCGCCCTCAGTAGGGTTCGGCGGGCCAGTTGACCGTGCCGGAAGGCGTCGTGCATGGCTCCGGGGCGCATGTCATAATCAATGATCTTTTATCAGGCGTTCAGCTGATTTGCCGGGCTGCGTCATCACTTGCGAGTTAAAACCATGAGTCTTCCGATTCCCTTCGTGATTGCCCAGGCGGCGGCGCAGCCGGCCGGTGGCGGCGCGTCCATGATCATCATGATGGTGGTGCTGTTCGGCCTGATGTATTTCATGATGATCCGGCCGCAGATGAAGCGGCAGAAAGAGCATCGCGCGCTGATTTCGGGCCTGGCCAAGGGTGACGAGGTCGTCACCAATGGCGGCATCGCCGGCCGCGTGGACGAGGTGGGCGAGACTTTTCTCACGGTGGAGATCGCTGCCAACGTGAAGGTCAAGGTGCAGAAGGGTTCGGTGCAGCAGGTGTTGCCGAAGGGCTCGCTGAAGTCCGTCTGATCTGCCGATCCGCGACTCGCCGGATCCAGGCCGGCGCTTTCCCAACGATAGACGCTACCGCCGCGGCCGATGCCGCGGCTTTGATGGGTGCATGGCATGAGTGATTTCCCCCGCTGGAAGTACGCGCTGGTCGCGCTGGTGATGTTGTTCGGTGTCATCTACGCGCTGCCGAACGTGTTCCAGCCGATACCGGCCGTGCAGGTCACCGCGAACCGTGATGCGCCGCCGATCGACGAGGCCGTGCGGCAGAAGGCCGCGGCGGCGCTGCAGCAGAAGCACGTCGTCGCCGGCGAGGTGATCGTGTCGGAGGATGGCCACCTGCTGGCCACATTCGCCAACAGTGACGTGCAGAAGACCGGCGCCGACGTGGTCAAGGACGCGTTGGGCGACGGCTACACCGTGGCGTTCAAGCTGCAGCCGACGGTGCCACGCTGGCTCACCGCCATCGGTGCCAACTCGATGCCGCTGGGCCTGGACTTGCAGGGTGGCGTGCACTTCCTGATGCAGGTCGATCAGGACGACGTGATCGACAAGCAGGAAACCAGCTATGCGGACGACATCCGCAACCTGATGCGCGAAAAGAAACTGCGCTACGTGTCGGCCAACCGCAACGCCGGGCGTGGCAACGGCATTGCCGTGGCGTTCCGCACCGACGCCGAGCGCAACACCGCGGCCGACGCGATGGCGGTGGCGTTTCCCGACCTCAACGTGACCAACGGGCCGGACACGGACGGCCACTTCGTGGTCACCGCGAAGGTCAAGCCGGACAAGCTGCGCGAGCTCGCCGCCAACACCATCAAGCAGAACCTGGGCACGCTGCGCAACCGCATCAACGCGCTGGGCGTGTCCGAGCCGCTGATCCAGCAGCAGGGCGACAACAAGATCGTGGTGGAGCTGGCCGGCGTGCAGGATCCGGCTGAGGCCAAGAAGCTGATCGGCGCCACTGCCACGCTGGAATACCGCGCGCAGGGCGGCTCCGACGCGCAGGCGGCGGAAGCGGCCCGTACCGGCAACGTGCCACCGGATGCCCGCCTGTATTACGAGCGCGGCACGGGGCGGCCGATCCTGCTGAGCAAGCGGATAATCGCCACCGGCAACGAGCTGGTCGATGCCACCTCATCCTTCGATTCGCAGAGCGGATCGCCGGCGGTGTCGGTGACGCTGAACGCGACCGGCGCCAAGAAGATGCTGGACTTCACCACTGGCAACGTGGGCAAGCGCATGGGCGTGGTCTACGTCGAGCGCGTCGTCGACACCAAGGTGGTCGACGGCAAGGAAGTGCGCACGCCCAAGATCACCCAGGAGGTGATCAACTACGCCACCATCAACGGCGTGTTCGGCAAGAATTTCCAGACCACCGGCCTGGGCAGCGCGAAGGAAGCTTCCGACCTGGCGCTGCTGCTGAAAGGCGGCGCACTGGCCGCACCCACCGACATCGTCGAGGAGCGCGTGATCGGCGCCAGCCTGGGCCAGGACAATATCGACAAGGGCTTCAAGGCGGTGATGCTGGGCCTGGCGCTGGTGCTGCTGGCCGCCGCCATCTACTACAAGCTGTTCGGGCTGGTGGCCGACATCGCGCTGTTCTTCAACCTGGTGGTGCTGATCGCGATCATGTCGATGATCGGCGTGACCCTGACCATGCCCGGCGTGGCCGGTATCGTGCTCACCCTGGGCATGGCGATCGACGCCAACGTGCTGATCTGCGAACGCATACGTGAGGAATTACGCAACGGCTGTACGCCGCATGCGGCCATCCGCGCGGGTTACGAGAAGGCGTGGTCCACCATTCTGGATGCCAACGTCACCCACCTGATCGCCGCCCTGGCCTTGACCACGATGGGCACCGGCGCGATCAAGGGCTTCGGCGTGACGCTGATGATCGGTATCCTGACTTCGTTGTTCACCTCGGTGACGCTGACCCATGCGTTCACCGCGCTGATCCACGGCCACCGCAAGCTCAAGACGCTGTCGGTCTAAGGAACGCTCATGGAAATTTTCAATCACGACAGCAACATCCACTTCCTGGGAATGCGCAAGTACACCGTTGCGATCGCCGCGTTCCTGATGATCGCCTCGGTGGTGCTGATCGCCACCAAAGGCCTCAACTACGGCCTGGATTTCACCGGCGGCGTCTCGATGGTGGTCGACTACGATCAGCCGGTGGAGATCGCCGACGTGCGCGCGGCGCTGGAAAAAGGCGGCCTCGACCACGCCGTGGTGCAAGCCTTGGGTGGCACCCGTGAAGTGTCGATCCGCATGCAGCCCAAGGATGACCCGGCCGCCTTGCAAAGCGTCGACGGCAAGGTCAACCTGGACCGCATCGCCGCCGACGTCACCCGCACGCTGCAGGCTGCACGTCCGGACGCCAAACTGAAGAGCCGCGACTACGTGGGTTCGGAAGTGGGTGCCGAATTGCGCAGTGACGGTACGGTGGCTGCGATCTTCGTGATCCTGGGCATCATGGCCTACCTGTGGATCCGCTTCGAGCGCCGCTTCGCGATCGCGGCGGTGATCACCGAGGTGCACGACACGCTGGTAACGCTGGGCATCCTGGCGCTGGTGCAGCGCGAGTTCGACATGACCGTGCTGGCCTCGGTGCTGGCGGTGATCGGTTACTCCATCAACGACAAGGTGGTGGTGTTCGACCGCATTCGCGAGCTGTTCCGCCTGGCGCGCAAGGCCGAGCCCGAGGAGATCCTCAACCGCTCGATCAACAACACCTTGTCGCGCACCATCATCACCTCGCTGTTCACCGGCATCACCATGGGCGCGCTGTACTTCTTCGGTGGCCCGGTGGTGCACGGCTTCGCCATCACCATGCTGATCGGCATCGTGGTGGGCACGCTGTCGTCCATCTTCGTCGCCAGCCCGATCCTGCTGTGGCTGGGCGTATCGAAGAAGGACCTGATGCCCGTCACCAAGGAAAACCCGGAGCTGGCGCGGCGCCCCTGAGCCCGCACCGATCCGCGAAAAACGGCACCCTCGGGTGCCGTTTTTTTTGTGCTCCCGTGGGGGGATTCATTCCAGCAGCCGTTTTCCGTAGGCGAAATGATTGCCCCAGTACGGCCCGTCCAGATCGTCCAGGCGTACCGTGCCGCCGCTGTTGGGCGCGTGCACGAAGCGGCCCTTGCCGACATACACGCCGACGTGGCTGATCGCACCACCGATGTCGAAAAACACCAGGTCGCCGCTGGCCAGTTGCGTCATGCGGTTGACCTTGCGCCCCTGCATGGTGGACATGGCATGTGACGTGCGCGGCAGGGAGATGCCGGTGGCGGCGCGGTAGATGTAGTCGACCAGCCCACTGCAATCGAACCCGCTGTCGGGGGTGTTGCCACCCCAGCGGTAGGGCGTGCCGACGAGGCCGATGGCACGGAACAGCACATCGTTGGCTTCGCCCGCGCTGGCGGCCGACGGCGCGCGGGGCGGCAGGTCGGCGAGCGCGGAATGCGAGGTCTTGAAGGTGGGTTGGCGTTTGTGTGGTGCGCTGGCGCAGGCGACCAGCAGCAACGCCATGCCGCCCAGCAATCCGTAGCGCACGGCACGCCATGGCAATGGTGCGGCAGCGTGGCAGACGTTTGGCTCAGGATTCACGGGAGCCCCTCGATGACGACGATCCCGAGGTTATCAAATCAATCACTTGGAAGGAAGTTGTGAGAAAGAAGACGAATTTTGTAGTGTCGGGAACGTCAGCCGTCGTCGCTGCTAGCGCGGGCGCACCTCGACGAATTTGTCGGACAGCGTGTTGCCGTTGATGCCCCAGGCCCGCAGGCGGTAGCGGCCGGGACGCAGGTAGAGCTTGGTCACGGTGTCGCCCTGCAGGAAGGCGTAGCGATCGGCGGCGATGGCGTCGTCCGGCTCGTCCGGATAATGCGCGTCGACGACGCAGGGCACGATCGCCTTGCACAGCGCGGTGCTGATGTTCAGTGGGCGCCGCTCGCCGTCTAACGTCAACCACGGTGGTCGCTGCGCATTGACCTCGTGCGAGAGCATCGGCAGGGCGCGCGTGGTGTTGTGCACCATCGTCCAGGGTTGGGTGTAGCCGCTTTCGACGGCACCCATGCCGGAGGCGGGCAGGATCACGTTGAGATCGTACAGGTCGGGGTGCGCGCTCCAGGCATGGCCGTCGGCACGGTTGAGCAGCACCGTCGGCCCGGTCGGTTCGAAGCGCGTCACCAGTTGCTGGTAGGCCTCGTCCGGCTCGGCGGGGATCTGTTCGCGAAACTGGGTCTGGTCGACCGACAGGGGCACCAGACCGGTCAGTTCCTGCAGGCGCATCGCCATCGAATCGATCGCACCCAGCCGCCCGCGCGCCTTGTCGATGTGGGCGTAACCCGCGTGTACAAATAGTTTGGCCGCCGGATCGTGCGCAAAAACCTTCTTGTAGAGGTTTTTTGCCTGCCCGGTTTCGCGCGCCTGACCCTTGGCACCCTCGGTGTCATAGGCGACCACCGTGAACCCGAGTCGCAACGCCTGGCGCACGATCTCACCGTAAAGCGGCTCATGCAGGTAGTCGCTGCCGTCGGTTTTCAGCGGGTAGCCGCGTTTGGCCAGGTCGCGATCCTCACCCAGCGCCTCGACCGCGAAATAGTCGAAGCCCAGGGCGCGCAGTCGTGGCAGCAGCGCCAGCGTCAACTCGCGCGTGTGCGCATCGTGGTGGGCCTCGTTGACCATCACGATGCGGCGGTCGGTGGCCAGCCTGGCAACCACATCGACGGCGCTGGCGGCCTTCCATGCGTCGGTCGCAGGCAGCGTGGTGTCGGCCGGCACATGGCTTTTCAGTGGAAAGTCGCGCACTGCCTCGTTGTAGAAGCCCAGTTCGTTCTCGACCGAGGCGAACATCTGCATCGCCAGCTGTCGTTCGTGCGGCGCGAATTGCGGCATCACCTTGAGCACGTAGACATAGCGGGCCAGATCGTTCGGCTGCTCGTTGAGTGTGCGGAAAAACGTGATTTCGGACGCGCTGAACGACTGCGCGAACAGCGGCGCGGTCGCCAGCAGCACCGTGCAGCCGATGGCGGATATCGAGCGTATTTGCATGCGCAAGCCTCCGGACTTTTTTCGAGAGCCTGCACGGGACACGCCCGCAGGGCAAGCTGCGCGCCAGCATTGCGCGTCGTTCCGTGCGGTCGGGACGCCCGGGGGGCGAGGGGATTTTTACCGCGGCGATCGCGTTGACGCCACGATCCCGGCCGGCAGGCGACACTTCCTGCATCTTTCCAGGAAAAACATCATGACGCCCCATCCTGACTTGATCGTGCTCGGAGCCGGCTCCGGCGGGCTGGCGACATCATTTCGCGCTGCGGAGCATGGGGCGCGCGTGGCGTTGGTCGATCCAGCCGAGTTGGGCGGCACCTGCGTGCATCGCGGTTGCGTACCGAAGAAAGCGTTGTGGTTCGCGGCGCAATGGGAGCAGGCGCAGCGGCTTGCCGCCGAGGTGGGCTTTGCAACGCAACCGGGTCCGCTGGACTGGGCGCGTTTTCGCACGGTGCGGGCGCGTTACATCGAGGGGATCGAGCAGCGCTATGGCGAGCGGTTGCAGCGGGCGAACGTGCAGCGGTTCCGGCAGCGGGCGCGGTTCGCCGGGCCGGACGTCGTCGAACTTGCCGACGGCACCCGCCTGCAGGCGCCGCACATCGTGATTGCCACCGGCGGCCGGCCACGCACGTTGTCGCTGCCGGGTTTCGATCTGGGCATGGTGTCCGACGACGTCTTTGCGCTGTCGACCTGTCCACGCCGTGTCGCGATCGTGGGCGGCGGCTACATCGCGGTGGAGTTTGCCGGCCTGCTGCAGGCGCTGGGCAGCGAAGTGACGGTGCTGGCACGCGAACGATTGCTGCAGGGTTTCGACGACGAACTGGTGCAGGCGCTGGCGGCGCACATGCACGCGCAGGGCATTGACGTGCACTACAACACCGACGTGACCGCGGCGCGCCGCACGGACGCCGGCATCCTGCTGGACGACGCGACGACCGGCGTGGTCGGCCCCTTTGACGCGCTGCTGTGGGCGGTTGGCCGCGTGCCCAATACCGATGGCCTGGGCCTGGCGGCCGTGGGCGTCCACACCGATGAGCGGGGCCGCGTGCGGGTCGATGCCCAGCAGAAAACCAGCGTGGAGGGCATTCTGGCGATCGGCGACGCCAGTGCCGACAGGGCGCTGACGCCGGTTGCCGTGGCCGCCGGGCGCCATCTCGCGGATCGCCTGTTCGGTGGCCAGCCCGATGCGCGGCTCGATGGCAGGAACATTCCCAGCGTGCTGTTCAGCAAGCCGCCGTTGGGCACGGTAGGCATGACCGAAGCCCAGGCGCGCCGGCATCACGGCGATCAGGTGGTGGTCTATCGCAGCCGTTTCACGCCGATGCAATGGGCGCTGGCCGGTGCGCAGGGGCAAAGCCTGATGAAGCTGGTATGCGTGGGTGCCGAGGAGCGTGTGGTCGGCATCCATGCGTTGGGTCCCGGCGCAGACGAGATGCTGCAGGGTTTCGCCGTGGCGCTGAAGCTGGGTTTGCGCAAGCGCGACCTGGACGCCACGCTGGCGATCCATCCCACCTCGTCCGAAGAACTGGTGCTGATGCGTTGAGTACCATGGCCGCCATGGACACTTTCACCTTGCGTCGCGGCCGTGTGCCGTTGCTGATCAGCCTGCCGCACGACAGCAGTTTCATTCCTCCCGCCATCGCCGCGCGCATGCATCCGCCGGCGCGCCGTTCGCCGGATACCGACTGGCACGTGGGGCGGCTGTACGAGCCACTGGCGCAGATGCTGGACGCCAGCGTGTTGCGCCCGCTGGCATCGCGCTACGTGGTCGATCTCAATCGCCCCGCCGATGGCCATGCGCTGTATCCGGGCCAACGCGAAACCGGACTGGTGCCGTTGATCGGCTTCGATGGCGAACCGCTGTACCACGCGGCAGAACCGGTCGATGCGGCGGAAGTGCAGCAACGCATCGATGACTACTGGCGCCCCTATCACCAGGCGCTGGCCGACGAGCTGGCGCGGCTGCACGCGGCGCACGGCCGTGTGGTGCTGTGGGAAGGCCACTCGATCCGCAGCAAGGTACCGATGCTGTTCGAAGGCAGCTTGCCGGATTTCAACCTCGGCACGGCCGCCGGCGCCAGTTGCGACGCCGCATTGCAGGTGTCGCTGGAAGCGTGCCTGGCCTCGCAAACGCGCTTCAGCGTGGCGGTCAACGGGCGCTTCAAGGGTGGCTACATCACCCGCCATTACGGCAGCCCCGCAAGTGGTGTGCAGGCGGTGCAACTGGAGCTGGCGCAGCGTCACTACATGGACGAGGAGACGTTCGCCTACGACGAGGCGAAGGCGCCGGCGGTGCAGCAGCTGATCGAAAGACTGCTGCGGATCTGCCTGGCGTAAGTCGTCGGCGACGGATGGCTCAGGGTGTGGACGCGCCGATCGCGGCCACACACTTCAGTTCGATGGCGATGGGCGTGGGCAGGGAGGTGACGCCCAGCGTGGTGCGGCAGGCGTCCACGCCGGCGAAGTAATCCGCGTAGAGGCGGTTGTAGGTGGCGAAATCGCGTTCCATGTCGGTGAGAAACACGGTGACGTCGACCAGGTCGGTCCAGGCTGCGCCACTGGCTTCCAGTACGGCGCGCACGTTGGCGAACACCTGGTGGCATTGCGCTTCGAAGTCGTAGCCGGTCAGCCGTCCGTCCGCATCGTGGACGTTGCCCGCTATGGCATTGCCGCCCGGTTGGCGCGGGCCCACGCCGGACAGGAACAGCAGGTTGCCGACACGTCGCGCATGCGGGTACGCACCGACCGGCGCGGGCGCGGCGTCGGTGCGTACGATGTCGTTCACGCGTTGAGTTTCCAGCGTTCGGCCAGGTTCACCAGCGACCGCTGGTAGGCTTCGTGCAACTGTTCGTCGCCACGCACATCGAGGCCAAGGTCCTGGATGCAGCCGTCGTCGAGGCCATAGATCCAGGCGTGCACCGCCAGCTCCTGGCCACGGTCCCAGGCTTCGCGCACCACCGTGGTGCGGCATACATTGAGCGCCTGCTCGATCGCGTTCAGTTCGCACAGGCGCGCATGGCGTACCGCGAAGGCCTGCGCCGGGTCGAGCTTGCCGGTGTGCTTCATCGCGATGTCGTCGATGTGCCTGAGCCAATTGTCGATCAGGCCCAGATGGGATTGCTTGAGCACCGCGCTGATGCCACCGCAGCCGTAGTGGCCCACCACCAGGATGTGTTTGACCTTGAGCACGTCCACCGCGAACTGGATGGTGCTCAGCGCGTTGAGGTCGGTGTGCACCACCACGTTGGCGACGTTGCGGTGGACGAAGATCTCGCCCGGCGGCAGGTCGACGATCTGGGTTGCCGGCACACGCGAGTCGGAGCAGCCGATCCACAGGTACTTCGGTGCCTGCTGCTGCGCGAGCTTCTCGAAGAAGTCCGGCTCCTGGGCGGTCATGCTGGCGGCCCAGCGCCGGTTGCTGGCGAGCAGGTCTTTGAGTGAGTTCATCGATGGTCCTGTGCAGTGTTAATAGCGGATGCAGATGTTTTTCGGCTCGGTGAAGAAGTGCAACGCATCGTTGCCTCCTTCGCGGCCCAGCCCGGATTGGCGAATGCCGCCGAACGGCGTGCGCAGGTCGCGCAACAGCCAGCAGTTGATCCAGACGATGCCGAAGGCCAGCGCGCCGGCAAGGCGATGCGCTCGCGACAAATCCTGCGTCCACAGCGAGGCGGCCAGGACGTAGCGGCTGTCGTTGGCGATCGCCAACGCCTCGGCCTCGTCCTCGAACGGGATCAGGCTGACCACCGGGCCGAAGATTTCCTGCTGGTTGGTGGCCGCGGCGCTTGGCAGCCCTTCGATCACCGTGGGCGCGATGAACCAGCCCTCGGCGCAGCGACCGGGCAGCCGCACAGCGTCACCGCCACACAGCACGCGGCCACCTTCGGCGCGGGCCCGCACGATGCAGCCCAGCACCTTGTCGTGGTGCGCCTTCGAGACCATCGCACCCAGATCGCTGTCCGCGTCATCCGGGTCGCCCACGCGCAATGCCTGCACGCGCGCCAGATAGCGTGCGCGGAAGCTTTCGTAGATCGATCGCTGCACCAGCAGGCGCGAGCCGCACAGGCAGATCTCGCCCTGGTTGGCGAAGCCCGAGCGCACGATGGTGTCCATGTTCTCCTCGGAAAGATCGGCATCGGCGAACACGATGGCGGGGTTCTTGCCACCCATTTCCAGCGACACCTTCTTGAACTGCGAGGCTGCGGCAGCGGCGATCGTCGCGCCGGTGGCGGTGCTGCCGGTGAAGGAGATCGCGCGTACCTGCGGGTGTTCGACCAGCGCCTGGCCCACGGTGGGGCCGCGACCGTGCACGATGTTCAACACGCCGGCGGGGAAGCCCGCCTCGATGCTCAGCTCGCCCAGCAGCGCGGCGGTGGAGGGCGTGATTTCCGAAGGCTTGGCCACCACCGTGTTGCCGGCCGCCAGCGCGGGCGCGATCTTCCAGCTGAACAGATACAGCGGCAGGTTCCACGGGCTGATGCAGCCGACCACGCCCAGCGGCTGGCGCAAGGTGTAGTTGATCGCGCCGCTGCCCGGCACGCCGCTTTCCATGGCGTGCGATTCGCTGCCCCAGCTGGTGATGGCGGCGGCGAAGTGGCGCAGGTTGCTGACCGCGCGGGGGATGTCCAGGCGACGTGCCAGCGCCACGGGTTTGCCGCTGTCGCGCGACTCCAGCGCGGCGAATGCCTCCAGCCGTGCCTCGATCAGTGCGGCCAGCCGCAACAGCAAGGCGGCGCGCTGCTCGATCGGCGTGGCGGCCCATGCAGGTGCAGCCGCGCTGGCCGCCGCCACGGCGGCGTCGACGTCATCGGCGCCGGAATCCGGGCATCGGGCGAACACCTGGCCGGTGGCCGGCTCGTGCACATCCAGCCATCGATCGATGAGGGGTGCCTGCAGGCGACCGTCGATCAGATTGGCTAATTGCAGCGATGGCATCCGACAAGCTTACGTCCAGCGGCCTGCAATTGCACCGAACGCGGGCGTATGCAACGGCCGTGAAGCCGTGGCATCACCGCATTTTTCCGCTACAGCGAGCGGGTACGACCGCCGTCCACCGGCAGGTTGATGCCGGTGATATAGCTGGCGGCGGGCGAGGCCAGAAAAGCCACCGCCGCGGCGGTTTCGGCGGGGTTGGCGAAGCGGCCCATCGGGATTGCCGCTGCCATCGCCTGCTGCACGTCATGCGTGCTGCGGCCGGTGGCCCGCGCCTTTGCCGCCACGATCTGCTCGATGCGCGGCGTATCGGTGGAGCCGGGCAGCACGTTGTTGACGGTGATGCCGTCGGCGGCCACTTCGCCCGCCAGTGTCTTGGCCCAGTTCGCCACCGCGCCACGCGTGGCGTTCGACACGCCGATGCCCGCGATCGGCTCCTTCACCGAAGTGGAGATGATGTTGACGATGCGGCCCCAGCCTGCCGCTCGCATGCCGGGCAACACGGCCTGCGCCAGCGTGTGGTTGGCCAGCAGGTGCCGGCGGTAGGCGTCGAGAAAGGCGGCCGCTTCGGCGGTGGCGATGTCGCCCGGCGGCGGGCCACCGCTGTTGTTGACGAGGATGTGCACCGGATGCGCTGCCACCAGCTCGTCGGCGTGGCGGCGCAGCGTTTCGGTATCGGCCACGTCGGCCACCAGGAAACCGTGTCGTTGCGCGGCGTGGCTGCGCGGCAGGTTGTTCGCCAGTGCGGCCAGCACATCGGCGCGCCGCGCCAGCAGCGTCACGTCGGCGCCCAACAGCGCCAGCTCGATGGCGCAGGCGCGGCCGATGCCTTGCGATGCGCCGCAAACCAGTGCGTGGCGGCCCGTCAGATCAAGTTGCATCGGCGTTCTCCCTCGGGGCGCGCGGACGCCCGTCGATCAATGCAGCAACAGACGCATCGCCAGCGCGCCGAGCCAGCACAACCAGCCCAGCCAGGGGCTGTAGCGCCAGATGGTGCGCCAGCGGTCGATGGATGCGTCTTCCAGCGCCGGCAGGGCGGGCGAACGCAGCGCGTATTGCATGCGCATCCAGGTGCGCATCGCGCCGGCCTTGCCGTTTTCCGGTTCGGCGATGATTTTCCACTGCTGCGGATAGCGCTGCCGCAGCAAGGCAGCCACCCGGAAATGGGCGGCGTACGAGAACACGAACAGCGCGACACCGGCAAGCAGCAAACCGAGATAGAGGACGATCACGGGCTGCGAGCCCGGTCGCCATTGTCACCGTGGCTGCTGTTGCCAGCGTCATGGCTCCACGGCGTGGGCAGCGCGTTGCGCAAGGTGCTCAGCACGCCGTTGCCCTCGGGCG
>DATJCF010000085.1:0-2477 GCA_035514935.1 Rhodanobacter sp.
CGATCCGGCAGGGCCGGATCGGCGCTGCGCTCGATGAGCTGCAACGGCTGGCCGAGCGTTTTGTCTCCCGGTGCCAATCCGGTCGACCACAGGCTGATCCGGTCGGCCGAGCCGGGCGCCGGCTCACCGTCGGCGGTGGCCGCCGCCAGTTGGGCGAATGGACAGGAAAATAGCATCAATGCCATAGCAAACAATCGCTTGGACAGATTCGACGAGACCATGTGCGGCTCCGTGGTGAGCGGAATGGGCGAAATTTGTGCACTGCCTATTGCCAGATGACACCGGTTGACCATATATAGCAATCACCGTATTGTCGATGGGCAGTGCAGCAACTATCAGGAGAGTCACTTGAGCAACGAGCAAGGTCACCGGAACGCGACCGTTTCCGCCTGGGAAGACATTGCCCACCGATTCGTGGAAGCGCGGCGCGCCGGTCGATCACTGCCGGATTTCCCCGGCGAGATCCCGCCGGATCTGGTCACCGCCTACCAGGTGCAGGACCTGGCCATCGCCCAGTGGGATGACGCGGTGGTGGGCTGGAAAATAGGTTACATCGCCGCCGATCGCCGCGATGTTTCCGGCGACGATCGCCTGCTGGGCCCCATATTCCGCCGCCATCTCTGGAATGCTACCGGTGCCATCGTGGATATCCCGGTGTTTTCCGGCGCGGGTGGTTTTGCCGCGGTGGAGGCGGAATACGTGCTGCAACTGGAAGCGGATGCGCCAGCCGACAAGCTGGACTGGACGCCCGGGGAAGCGGGGCTGCTGCCCACCCGGCTGCATGTCGGCGTGGAAGTGGCCAGCAGCCCACTGGCCACGATCAACAAGCTGGGCCCGCGCGTGGTGGTATCCGATTTCGGCAACAACAACGGCCTAGTGCTGGGGCCGGAAATCGACCACTGGACGACGTGCGACGAATCGAAGCTCACCGCGCGCACCGAGATCGACGGCGTGGTGGTGGGCACCGGCGGCGCGGCCAACCTGCCAGGTGGATTGCGCGGTGCATTCGCCTTCGCCCTGCGTCGCTCGGCCCTGCGCGGCCGGCCGCTGAAAAAGGGCGACCTGATTGCCACCGGCAACGCCACCGGCATCCATGACATCGACGTGGGCCAGCTGGCGCTGATCGATTTCGGCAGTGCCAAGATCGTCTGTCGGGCCACGCCCAGCCCCGCGGGCTGAGGAAACTTGATCATGCAGGGGAGGGGCAAATGATTACACGTCGCGGTTTTCTCGGTGCCGGCCTGGGCACGCTGGCCGCCTCCGCCCTGGCCGCCTGTTCCAACGGCGCCACGGCCGGCATGGGTGGCAAGGACAGCGCCGGCGGCCACCTGCTGACCGCGTCGGATGTGCATGTCGCCAACTACCCCACCGTGACCGCGGTCGACTGGATCGGCAAGGAACTGGAGCGGCAGACTGAGGGCCGCCTGCGCCTGCGCATGTACCACTCCGGCCAGCTCGGCCGTGAGTCGGAGGCGATCGACATGGCGCGCTTCGGCGCGATCGACATCACCCGCGTGTATTCGGGTGCCTTGAACAACGCCTTTCCGCTGACCCAGGCGCTGTGCCTGCCTTATGTTTTCGACTCGGTGACGCACATGCGCCACGCGCTGGACGGTGGCGTCGCCGCGGCCGTGCTGCGCGGTTTCGAGAGCCGCGACCTGGTCGGCCTGGCCATCTACGACTCGGGCACGCGCAACTTCTACAACACCAAGCACCCGATCGTGGAACCGAAGGACCTGCACGGCCTGAAGCTGCGCGTGGCCCGCTCGGACATCTTCCTGGAGCTGATCCGCCTGTTCGGCGCCAATCCCACGCCGATGTCGCTGGGCGACACGTTCTCCGGGCTGGAGACGCACATGATCGATGGCGCCGAGAACAACATGATCAGCTTCCAGTCCAGCCGGCACTACGAGTCCGCGCGTTACTGGTCTGAGACCGAACACTCCTACGCGCCGGACATCCTGCTGATGTCGCGCCGCAACTTCGAAAAGCTCACGCCGTCCGACCGCGAGCTGCTGCTGGACCTGGGTCGCCGCTCGGTCACCGTCATGCGCCAGCAGTGGGATGCCACCGAGGGCAAGGCGCGGCAGACGGTGCTGGCGCACGGGGTGAAGGCGAACGCGGTGGACATGGTCGCGTTCCGCACGGCGGCCGACCCATTGCTGAAGAAATACCTGCAACAGCCTGATGTCGCCGAGATCTATCGCCGTATCCGTGAATTCACCTGAGGGGATGGCATCGATGCCCGAGACCGACGACCGCACGATCGTGACAGGCCCCCAGCGATGGCTGGAAGTGCTTGCGCGCATCGCCATCCACATCGCCGCGTTCGCCATGCTGGGCCTGGTGGCCGTGCAGGGTTGGCAGGTGTTTGCCCGCTACGTCATCAACGATTCGCCCGGCTGGACCGAGCCGCTGACGATCCTGCTGCTGAGCACGACGATGAGCCTGGGCGCCGCGGCGGCGGTGCACAGCAA
>DATJCF010000086.1:0-4203 GCA_035514935.1 Rhodanobacter sp.
TGAGAAAGCGGAACGCGGCCGGCAGCACCAGAAAGTAGGCGAAGGCGCAGCCGAGATAGAACAGCCCCATCGCCGCCACCAGCAACGGCCGCGCCAGGCGCTTCTCGTGCTTGTACAGGCCCGGGCTGACGAACGCCCACAGCTGGTAGAGGATCATCGGCATGCCGAGGAAGAGCGCCGCATAAAAGGCCAGTTTCAGCGGCGTCACGAACGGGCTGGCGACCTCGGTGGCGATCAGGTGCGCGCCCTCCGGCAGCCGGGCCACCAGCGGCGCGGCCAGTTCGGTGTAGAGGCGGTTGGCGAAGGGGACCAGCACCAGCAGGATCACCACCACCGTCGCCACCGCCTTGAGCAGGCGCGAGCGCAGTTCGATCAGGTGCGAGAACAGGCCCTGCTGCAGGTCGTCGACGGGATCGTCGGGCGTGGTCATGCGGAGTGATCCCTGTTCGGTTCGGCCGGCGCCGGCGCGCTCAGTGGCAGTTCCGCCTGCACCTGGCTGGACGGATCATCGCCTGCTTCCGTGCCCATTTCCGCGCCATCCCCGGTCGCCGGGGCCTTGGGGCGCACCATCGCGGCCGCTTCGTCCAGCGCACCGGCCAGCGGCTCGCGAACCTTCTGCACGCCGTCGTTCAACTGGTTCTGCAGCGCTTCGGCGCGCGCCGCGGCCTCGCGCGCGGTGCGCTTGATCTCCTCGATCTCGAACTCCCGCTCCACCTCCGCGCGCACGTTGTCCCAGCCGCTGCGCACCCGCCGCAGCAAGGCACCCGCGGTACGCGCCACGCCGGGCAGCTTTTCCGGGCCGAGCACGATCAATGCAACCAGCGCCAGCAGCACCAGCTTGCCGAAGCTGATCTCGATCATCGCGATGTATCCCGCCGCGCCCGCGCGCGGTTACTTCGATTCGGTGGAATCAGGTTGTTTCTGCTCGGCAGGGTTCGCGGCCGGCGGATCGGCCTGCAGGCGCTGCTCGTCCTTGGGCTTGTCTTCACCCTCCATGCCCTTCTTGAAGTCGCGCATGGCGCCGCCCAGGTCCGAGCCGATGTTGCGCAGCTTCTTGGTGCCGAAGATCAGCACGACGACGATCAGCAGGATGATGAGATGGGTGATGCTCATGGTTTGACCTCAAAACGGCGACGGACAGCGATGTGCCGGGGCGCGCCGCAGCGCCGATGGCTCATCGCTGAGTGTACTCTTCCAGCCGGTCGCGAAAATCGACCACCGGCGCGGGGATATTGCTCACGCCACCTTCGAAAATGCGCCGCGGCGTGATGCCGGGGCCGTAGACGGCGGCATTCGCATCATAATCGATGCGCAGCGCCGAACCATCCAGCGCCACGCCGGCGAACAGCCCGCGCGTGCGCGAGTAGGAATAGATTTCCGCCTTCAGCTGGCCATCGGTGGCGGCGCTGGCCGTACGGCCGACGGGACCGGCGGCGGCCGACGCATCGGCGCCCAGGGTGAACTTGCCGTTGACGATGGAATCGACGCCGCGCTGGGTGCGAAACACCAGGATCACGTCAGTCGACGACACGCCCGCCTGGAAGCCCACGCTGCCGCCGGTCATGGTGATGAAGCTGGGATTGGACCAGGTGCCGTCGCGGGTCTTCACCGAGATCAGCCCCTCGCCGCGGCGGCCGCCGAAGATGAAGCCGGCCTTGATCATGTCCGGAATCACCGCGATTGCCTTGGCTTCGCGCAGCAGGTCGCTGGGAATCGCCTTGTCCGGCGCCTGCATGATTTCGCCCAGTACGCGTACCGCATTGCTGGTACGGACCAGCGGCGGATCTTCGGCGTGCACGGTCATGGCGGGCAGCAGCAAGGCAGCGCCGATCACAAGCAGACGATGCAGCGGGATCTTGAACATGGGCTCAGCTCCACGTGGGGTTGGGATGCGGGGCGACGATGGACGTGCTCACGGCCGGCATGGGCGCTTGTGGCAGACTGCGCGATTGATCGCCATCGACGCAATTGCCCTCGTCACGATGCCACCCAATTACTATACCGGCCCCACCGGCCATTCCCACACGACCGACGTTCAGTCCGTTCAGACAGCCGTTTTGCTGGTCAACCTGGGCACGCCGACCGCACCCACCGCGCAGGCGGTGCGGCCCTATCTGGCGCAGTTCCTGGGCGACACACGGGTGATCGATTACCCGCGCTGGCTGTGGTGGCTGATTCTGCACGGCGTCATCCTGCGCATCCGGCCGGCGCGTTCCGCGCATGCCTACGCGCGGATCTGGACCGAGCGCGGCTCGCCGCTGCGCTTCGAGAGCGAGGCGCTGGCGGCGGCGTTGCAGGCCGAGCTGGGGCGTGAGCAACCCGGCACGCTGCGCGTGGCGCTGGCGATGCGCTATGGCGAGCCTGCCGTGGCCGATACCATCGCCCAACTGCACCGCGAAGGTGTACGCCGGCTGCTGGTATTGCCGCTGTATCCGCAGTACTCGGCCACGTCCACCGGCTCGGTGATCGATGCGGTGGCCGACGCGGTGAAGGCGATGCGCTGGCCACCCGAACTGCGCCTGATCAACGATTACCACGACGACGCCGGCCACATCGAGGCGCTGGCCCGGCGCATCGAGCGCTGGTGGGCCGAGAACGGTCGCGGCGACAAGCTGCTGCTTTCCTTCCATGGCATCCCGGAACGCTACGTACGGCTGGGCGACCCCTACGCCGACCAGTGCCAGACGACCGCACGCTTGCTGCGCCAGCGCCTGCAGTTGGACGAGAACGAACTGCTGGTGAGTTTCCAGTCGCGAGTGGGCCGCGAGCGCTGGCTGCATCCCTACACCGACGCCACCGTGCGCCAACTGGCGGCCGACGGCGTGAAGCGGCTCGACGTGGCCTGCCCCGGTTTCGCGGTGGATTGCCTGGAGACATTGGAGGAAATCGCGATGCAGAACCGCGATTTCTTCCTCGCCGCCGGCGGCCAGTCGCTGCGCTACATCCCCGCGCTGAACGACAGCCCCGAGCAGATCGACAGCCTGGCCGCGTTGCTTCAACGCCAGCTTCAGGGCTGGCCGACAACGGCCAACGATGACGGCGCGGCATGATCGAACCGCGCGAACGACGCATCGCGCTGCCACACCTGACCCTCGCCGCGCAGGTCTGGGGTGACGACACCCTGCCACCGCTGCTTGCCCTGCATGGCTGGCTCGACAACGCGGGCAGTTACGCACTGCTGGCGCCCCTGTTGGCCACGCGGTTCCAGGTGATCGCGCTGGATCTGCCCGGGCACGGCCACGCCGACCATGTAGCGGCGGGCGCGCATTATCACTATGCGGATTACGTGCGCACCGTGCTGGCCGCCGCCGATGCGCTGGCGCTGGATCGCTGCAGCCTGCTCGGCCATTCACTGGGTGCGGGCATTGCCTCGCTGGTGGCGGCGGCCGCGCCGCCGCGGATCGAACGGCTGTGGCTGATCGAGGGGCTGGGGCCACTCGGCGACGATGGCACGCGTACGCTGCAACGCTTTCGCGAGGCGTTGGCGCCGGAACAATCAGGCAAACCATTGCGGCTTTTCCGCAGCATCGAGCAGGCGATCGATGCACGCCATCTCGCCAGTGGTTTGCACGGCGATCTGGCGCGATCGATCGTCACGCGCGGCCTCGCCGAGGTCGACGGCGGCTGGCGCTGGCGCAGCGATCCGCGCCTGACCCGGCCCAGCGCCACGCGACTGGCCGAATCGCAGGTCCATGCCTTGCTGCAAGGCATCGCGTCACCCACCGCGCTGCTGCTGGCGCGACCATCGACGTCCTATTTGCCAGCGGCCTTGATGCAGGCGCGCATCGACTGTGTCGATGGCATCGACGTCAGCCACATGGACGGCGGCCACCATCTCCATCTGGAACATCCCGCCGCCGTGGCGACCTGGATCAAGGCCGCTAACGAACCCGCGCGCTAGCATCGATCACGATCGTCAGCGCACCTGAAGATGCCGCGGCATTCGACCGCGCGTCGACACCCGGTCTGCAAGGATGCAGCGACTGGCACACGCCATCGCCGAGGGAACCTTCCATGCCGAACCGCCCGACCGATGATCCGGACGCCCGCGCGAGCTGGCCGCATGTGCTGATCCTGGGCGGCGGTTTTGGCGGGCTCGCCGTGGCGCGGCGGCTGGCCGGCGCGCCGGTGCGCATGACGCTGGTGGACCGGTGCAACCATCACCTGTTCCAGCCGCTGCTGTACCAGGTGGCCACCGCCAGC
>DATJCF010000087.1:0-7503 GCA_035514935.1 Rhodanobacter sp.
CTGGGCAATGCGATCGACGAGCAGGGCATCGCCACGGTCGTCCTGCGCGGCGCCGACGACAAGCTGGCCGGCAGCGACATTCCGCGCAACCTCGCTGCGCTGCGCGGCATCGCCGGCGTGCAGGCGGTGGCGGTGACCAGCACGCTGCCGCTCAGCCACAACAACTGGGGCTGGAGTTTCGGCCTCGACCCCGACGCCACCATCAGCAACCAGAAGAGCCACAACGTCTCGCTGTACTTCGTCGGCGAAGGCGCCGATCAGGCGCTGGGGCTGCGCCTGCTGCAGGGGCGTTTCTTCAACGGCGACGAATACGCCGGCAGCAAGTTCGACACGGCGCCGTTGCCGGAAACTCACGTGGTCGTCGTCACCCGGAGCTTGGCCCAGAAGCTGTGGCCGGGGCAGTCGGCGCTGGGCAAGACGCTGTATTCGATGCCTCACTACTACACCGTGATCGGCGTGGTGGCCGACGTGCTGCGCCCGGCATTCGGCAACCAGGGCGGACCATACATCTACGACAGCACGTATTACCCGCTCAGTGCCGGCGGCTCCAAGGGCGCGCTGGCCTACTACGTGATCCGCAGCGCACCGCAAGACCGCGAACGCATCATGCACGAGGCCGAGCAGAAACTGGCCGACCTCAATCCCGGCGCGGTCACCAGGGCCCAGACTTATGTCGACATCCGCGAGAAATATTTCGCCGACATGAGCAGCATGGCCTGGATGCTGGTGCTGGTATGCGTGGTGATGCTGGCGGTGACCGCCTTCGGCATTGTCGGCCTGACCAGCTTCTGGGTCGGCCAGCGGCGCCGGCAGATCGGCATCCGCCGCGCGGTGGGCGCCACGCGCGGCCACATCATGCAGTACTTCCAGACCGAGAACCTGCTGCTGACCAGCGCTGGCGTGTCCATCGGCATGGGGCTGGCCTTCGGCATCAATCTCTATCTGATGCAGCACTACGAAATGTCGCGCATGCCCTGGTACTACCTGCCGGGCGGTGCGCTGGCGCTGTGGCTGCTGGGCCAGGCGTCGGTATTCGGGCCGGCGCAAAAAGCGGCCTCCGTGCCGCCGGTGGTGGCGACGCGGTCGGCGTGATGAAACGCGATATCTGTAGGAGCGCACCTGGTGCGCGATGGCCTTTTGGCATGCATCCGGCGAAGAGCATCGCGCACAGGGTGCGCTCCTACGCGATTTGATGGAGTGACGGATATGTTTGCCTACTACCTCGCCCTCGCCCTGCGCAGCCTCAGGCGCAACAAGGTGCTCACCGCGCTGATGGTGGTGGCCATCGCCGTGGGTATCGGCGCGAGTATGACCACGCTCACCGTGGTGCACCTGTTGTCCGGCGACCCGATACCGGGCAAGAGCGGCGTGCTGTATTTCCCGCAGCTTGATCCCGAGAATCCTGCCAGAGCGGACCACACCGAGCCCTATGCCGTGATGGACTACCGCTCGGCGGTGGACCTGTGGAGCGCGCATCGCGCCGATCGCCAGGCCATCCTCACCAGCAGTTCCGCGAAGGTGCGCGCAGCGGAAACCGGTCGACCACCGCTGATGCTGGGCCTGCTTTCCACCTCTTCGGATTTCTTCCCGATGTTCCAGGTGCCGTTCCAGTACGGCTCCGGCTGGAGCGCGGAAGACGACGCCCGCCACGCGCGCGTGGCCGTGATTTCGCACGATCTGAACGACAAGTTGTTCGGCGGCGCCAACAGCGTCGGCCGCAGCCTGAGAGTGCGCGACACCGACGTGCGCATCGTGGGCGTGCTCAAGCCATGGCGACCCACGCCGCTGTTCTACGACCCGTGGTCCCAGAACTTCAGCAAGACGGAGGATGTGTTTGCACCGTTCACCAGCAGCATGGAAATCAACGAGGGCAATTTCCTGCCCTACACCTGCTGGCATGTGCCGGAGGATACGCACCACCTGCAGAACGCGGATTGCGTGTGGGTGTGGTTGTGGGCGGAGCTGGACAGCCCGGCGAAGGCGGCGGCCTATGCGCGCTTCGTGAGCGATTACGCGGATCAGCAGAAAGCGTCGGGGCGGTTTGCGACGGGCAGGGAGCATGTGCGGGTGCGTGATGTGATGACGATGCTGACCGCGCGCGGCATGGTGCCGGGCGATGTGCGCCTGCAGGCATGGCTGGCGTCGGCTTTCCTCGCGATCTGCCTGTTCAACGCGGTGGGTTTGTTGCTGGCGAAGTTCCTGCGCCGCAGCGGCGAGATCGGCGTCCGCCGCGCGCTCGGCGCAAGCCGCCGTGCGATTTTTGCGCAGTGCCTGGTGGAAGCCGGTGTGATCGGTCTGCTGGGCGGGTTCTTCGGCTGGCTGCTGACGCTGGCGGGCTTGTGGCTGGTACGGCAGCAACCGGTGGATTACGCCCATCTCGCGCATCTGGACACCGGCATGTTCCTGGCCACCTTCGTCATGGCGATAGCGGCGAGCCTGCTGGCCGGGGTGATACCCGCGCTGCGCGCCAGCCGCGTGGTGCCCGCCTGGCAACTCAAGGCCCTTTAGTGCGCTATCCCTGCGCGTGAAAGCGGCCATCCGTGGCCGCACTCCTCACAAGAGCATTCGACCTGGACATCATGATGCAGATTCGACCCATACTCGCCGCCTTGCGTCGCCATCGGCTCGCCACGCTGCTGATCGCCATGGAAGTTGCGCTGGCTTGCGCCGTGCTGTGCAACGCGTGTTTCCTGGTGGTGCAGCGCTGGAAGCTGATCCAGATCCACAGCGGTGTCGACGAAAGCGCGCTGGCGGTGCTGACGGTCAATGGCTTCGACCCCAGCCAGGCCGCAGACCTCAATGCGCGCATGCTGACCGGCTTGCGCAGCATCCCGGGCATGCAGTCCGTCACCGTGATCAACCAGGTGCCGTTCGGGACCCAAGCCGGCGCCGCGGGCGTTTCGCACGACCCCGGCAGTTTCAAGAACACGATCGGCGTGGTGGATTTCGTGCTGGGCGGCCCGGGCACGTACCAGGCGCTGGGCCTGAAGCTGGTCGAGGGGCGCCTGCCGCAGGCGGACGACTATCGCCCCGCCACCAATTTCGCGCCGCCGGATGGGCAGGTGCTGGTCAGCCGTGCGCTGGCGGACCACGCCTGGCCGGGGGAAAGCCCGCTGGGCAAGGATTTCTGGTGCGACAAGCTGCACTTCCGCGTGATGGGTGTGGTCGATCATCTGGCGCGCGCGCATCCGCATGATTGGGGCACGCAGGCAACGGAGTGGACGGTGTTCACGCCGACGCTGCCGGGAGGCTCGCTGGCCGGCACGTACCTGCTGCGTGCCGACCCGCACGATCTGCCGCGCGTGCTGCACAACGCGCGCGACGCCGTGGCGAAGATCGCCCCCGATGTGGTGCTGGATCAGGAAAACAGCCAGACCTTGAGCGATCTGCGCACGACCTACTTCGAGTCCGATCGCATCATGATCAACCTGCTGCTCGGCGTGATCGTCACCCTGCTCGGCGTCACCGCGCTGGGCATCGTCGGGCTGGCCAGCTTCTGGGTGCAGCAGCGCCGTCGGCAGATCGGCATCCGCCGCGCCATCGGCGCTACCCGTGGCGACATCCTGCGCTACTTCCAGACCGAGAACTTCCTGATCGTCAGCGGCGGCATCGTGCTGGGCATGGCGCTGGCGTTCGGCCTGAACCTGTTGCTGATGCAGCACTACGAACTGCCACGCCTGCCGGTTTACTACCTGCCGATCGGTGCGCTGGCGCTGTGGGGGCTGGGGCAGCTTGCCGTGCTCGGCCCCGCGCTGCGTGCGGCAGCGGTGCCGCCGGTGGTGGCCACCAGGTCGGTATAGCCGCTTCCCGCCACCGGGCGCGGAGCGGCGACAAGTACTCCCTTCCCCCGTTTGCGGGGGAAGGTGCCCGACAGGGCGGATGGGGGCGCTTCCGATGACGAAATCATCAGGAAGATCTGAAACACGCTGGGAATACACGGAATGTTTGGCTACTACCTGGATCTGGCACTGCGCAGCCTGAAGCGCAACAAAGTGCTTACCGTGCTGATGGTGCTGGCGATCGGGCTGGGTATCGGTGCCAGCATGACCACGCTGACCGTCATGCGCTTGCTTTCAGGCAACCCCTTGCCCGGGCGCAGCGGCCGGCTGTTCTATCCGCAGGTGGATCCGAAACCTGCCGAACCGCATGAGCTTCCCGGGCAGCTGACCTATATCGACGCGATGAATCTGTGGCAGGCCCGGCGTGCCGATCGCCAGGCGATCATGGTGGGTTCCACCGTGAAGGTGAAAGCGGCGCAGACCGGCGCCAAGCCGATGGGGCTGCATACACTGGCGACGACCGCGGACTTCTTTCCGATGTTCGGGGTGTCGTTCATCCGTGGCGTTCCGTGGTCGGCCGCTGATGATGTGGGCAAGGCCAGGGTCGCGGTGCTCTCGCGCAGTGCTTACGAACGGGTGTTCCGGGGTGGCGACGGAATCGGCCAGTCGATCCGTCTGGGCCCGTGGGATTTCCGTGTCGTTGGCGTTATCGACGACTGGCGACCGGCGCCGCATTTCTACGACCTGGATCGTGAGAGCTATGGCCAGGGCGACGACGTGTTCATTCCGTTTCTGACGTCGCGCGATCTGGCAGAACTCGGCATCACCGGTTACAGCCTGGACTGCTACGGCACCACCACCGACGACCTCCACCTGGAGAATCAGCCCTGCCTGTGGCTGAAATTCTGGGTGGAACTGGATAGTCCCGCCAAGGTCCGCGCCTATCGCCAGTTTCTGGACAACTACTCGCGGGAGCAGCAGGCAGCGGGGCGGTTCACCTATGCCGGGGCGCCGCGCACTGCCTTGCCCGACGTGATGCAGTGGCTGGGCCAGAACGGCGTGGTGCCGGCGGACGTACGCCTCAAGACATGGATCGCATTCGGCTTTCTGCTGGTGTGCCTGATGAACACCACCGGATTGCTGCTGGCGAAATTCCTGCAGCGCGGGGCCGAGATCAGCGTGCGTCGTGCGCTGGGTGCGTCGCGTCGGCAGGTGTTCTTCCAGTGCCTGGTGGAAGCGGCCATGGTCGGGCTGGCCGGTGGAGTCTTCGGGCTCATGCTGGCCTGGGCCGGCTTGTGGGGCATCCGCCAAACGCCGGCGGACTATGCGGATCTGGCGCACCTCGACGCGTCGATGTTCGCGATCACCTTCGTGCTGTCGATCGTGGCCAGCCTGGTCGCCGGGTTGCTGCCGGCGTGGCGCGCCTGCCATATCGCCCCCGCCATCCAGCTCAAGACCCTCTGAGGCCCCACGCATGCAACTACGTCATGTTCTTGCGGCATTGCCCCGGCACAAGCTGGTTTGCCTGCTCGTCGTGGTGGAGATCGCGGTGGCTTTCGCGATTCTCTGCAACGCGATCTTCATCATCCGCGAACGTGTGACGCAGATGCAGATCGTTACCGGCATCGCCGAAAGCCAGCTGATTTACATCCACAATGATGGCGTCGGCGAAGACAGCAACGCGCCGCTGGTCGAGCGCAACCTGCAGGCGCTGCGCGGCCTGGCCGGGGTGGAATCGGCGGTGGCGATGTTCCCGTTGCCGCTGGAAAACATGTCGATCAATTTCCGTCCGTGGCTGGCCCCGGACATGAAACGGCATGGCCCGGCCGTGGGCATGTTCGCCGGCACGCCCGGTTATCTGGATACGTTGGGGCTGAAGATCGTGCAGGGGCGCGATTTCAGCGATGCCGAACATGGCGGCATGGACCCGACCTGGAAGACGCTGTCACCGGCGGTGATCGATACCCGGGATCTCGCCGAAAAATTGTGGCCCGGAGAGAACCCGATCGGAAAGGAATTCTGGCGCAGTCCGGCTCGCGGCTACACCGTGGTCGGTGTGGTCGAACGGCTGGTGCGTGGCTATCTGCGCAAGGATTTCGTGCCGGAATACTCGGCGATGTTTCCGGTCGAACCGGTGTCCTTCGTTTCCTCGCTCTACGTGATGCGAGTGGCTCCGTCCGATCGCGATCGGCTGGTGCGCGAGGCCTCCGATCTGCTGTCGAAACTCAATCCGGACATGCTGATCGACGCCAAGGGCAGCTACGCCGACATGCGCGCGGACTACTTCCGTCAGGACGCGTCGCTGGTCTGGCTGCTCGCCCTGGTCTGCCTGGCGATGCTGCTGGTGACGGCGCTCGGCATCGCCGGCCTGGCGAACTTCTGGGTGCAGCAGCGCCGCCGCAGCATCGGCATCCGCCGTGCCGTCGGCGCCACCCGCGGCGACATCCTGCGCTATTTCCAGACCGAGAATTTCCTGATCGTCACCGGCGGCATCGCGGTCGGCATGCTGTTTGCGTACGGCATCAATCTGTTCCTGATGACCCATTATGAATTGCCGCGATTGCCCCCTGTTTATTTTCCCGTCGGTGCGATCGCACTATGGCTGCTCGGCCAGCTCGCGGTACTCGGTCCGGCGCTGCGCGCGGCAGCGGTGCCACCGGTGGTGGCTACGAGGTCGGTTTGATGATCGTGTCCATTGCTCTGCTTGCGTTGCATCCTGGCCAATTCCGCAAATGCGGGAATCCATCTTGCGTGGACGTCAACGGGAGGGAAGTCCCGGAATCACCTGCAACGCGACGGCAGCGTAGTGCTGCGAACGGCATCCCTGCATTCCCGCATGCGCGGGAACGGTGCCTCATGAAGACCGCGAACTGATACGGAGCATCGGCATGTTTACCTACTACCTGGACCTTGCCCTTGGGAGCATGAAGCGCAATCCGATACTCACCGCGCTGATGGTGCTGGCGATCGGCTTGGGCATCGGCGCCAGCATGACGATGATCACCGTGCTGCACGTGATGACCAACGACCCGCTGCCGGGGCGCAGCGCGCATCTCTATACGCCGCACCTCGATCCGCTGCCGCTGGATTACACGCACGGCGGCAACGGGCCCGATCCTGCCGACAACCTCACCTGGCCCGACGCGATGTCCCTGTTGCGCGCGCACCGCGGCGTGCACCAGGCGGCGATGGCGGGCGGTACCTTGCTGGCGCTGCCGGTCCAGTCCGGATTGCAGGCGCTCTACGCCGCCGGTCGCTACACCACGGCGGACTTCTTCGCGCTGTTCGGCGTGCCGTTCGAGTACGGCGCCGGCTGGAGCGCGGCGGACGATGCGGCCGCTGCCCACGTGGTCGTGCTGTCGGACGAGCTGGCGCGCAAGCTGTTCGGCCGCACCGACGTGGTGGGTCGCACGGTGCGGCTCGGCGAGCTGGACTACCGCGTGGTCGGCGTGGTTGCCCGTTGGGATCCGGCGCCCCAGTTCTACGCGGACAATACCGGTTCCCAGTTCAGCGACACCGATACCTTCTTCCTGCCCCTGTCGGTGGCGGTGAACGAGGATCTGCCGGTCAGCGGCAACCAGTCCGGCTGGAGCGACGACGAAAAGGCGGGGTCGAGCAAGCGTGGCGCCGCCATGAGCTGGCTGCAGTTCTGGGTGCAGTTGGACACGCCGGCACAGGTGGCCGACTACCGCCGCTACCTGGTCAACTACTCGGCGCAGCAGAA
>DATJCF010000088.1:0-2671 GCA_035514935.1 Rhodanobacter sp.
GCGCGCCACCAGCACCGGATCGTCGGGCGCGGCGAACGGCAGCTTGTCGATCACCACCACGCTGAGCGCCTCGCCCACCACGTCGACGCCTTCCCAGAAACTGGCCGCGCCCAGCAGCACACCGTGGCCGCTGGCGCGGAATTCCTCCAGCAGTCTTGGCCGCGGCGCGGTGCCTTGCACGAACAGCGGCCAGGGCACCTTGTCCTGCAACAGCTCGGCGGCGCGGCGCAGCGCACGGTGCGAGGTGAACAGCAGGAACGCGCGGCCGTTGGACGCCTGCAGCACCGGCAACGCGGCCTCGACCACCTGCTCGGTGTAGTCGCGCGCGTTGGGATCGGGCAGTCCCGAAGGCAGGTAGCACAGGCCCTGTCTGGCGTAATCGAACGGGCTTTCCAGGCTCAGCGTCCGCGGCTCATCCAGCCCCAGCTGGCGGGCGAAATGATCGAAATTTCCCGCCACCGACAGCGTGGCCGAGGTGTGGATCCACGCGGCCTGGGTGCGTTCGCGCAGGGCACGCATCGGCGTGGCCAGATCCAGCGGCGTGGCATGCAGGGCGAAACCGCGCGTCCATGATTCGTACCAGCGCACGTCGCGCTCGCTGCGATCCTCGACGATGCGGTCGAGCCTTTCGGCCAGCGCGGTGGCGCGTTCGCTGAGGTTGTAGAAGCCGCGCGAACGCTCCGCCTGGGAGACCAGCAGCTCGGTCAGCGTGGCCAGCAGCTCGCGCAATCCGTGCAGGGCAACGCGCACGCCGGCGCGATCCTCCAGCTCCTGGAACGCGCCACGCTGCGGCAGCGGCGCCATCGCCAGGCGCAGCTGGCGGAGGGATTCCTGCAACGCCTCCACCGGCTCCAGCAGCAATCCGATCGCGCCGGTGACTCCCGTGCATTCGGCCAGCGCATCGTGTGCCAGGTCGGTCAGCTGGCGCGCGCTGAGGCTCTGCGAAAAGAACTGTCCGGCCAGCTCGGGCACCTGATGTGCCTCGTCCAGGATGAAGGCGGCGGCGCCGGGAAGGATCTCGCCGAAACCTTCCTGCTTCAACGCCAGGTCCGCGAACAGCAGGTGGTGATTGACTACCACCACGTCGGCCTCCATCGCCTCGCGGCGCGCCTTCACCACATGGCAGTCGTCGAAGAACGGGCACTCCACGCCCAGGCAGTTTTCCGGGGTGGAGGTGACACGCGGCCACAGTGGCGACTCCTCCGGCACTTCCGCCAACTCCATGCGGTCGCCACGGCGGGTGCGGGCGGACCAGGCGCGGATGGTGGCCAGTTGCGCGGCCTGGGTGCGCTCGAAGGTGGCACCTTCGCGCACGGTCTGGTCCAGCCGGTACAGGCACAGGTAATTGGCGCGGCCTTTCAGCAAGGCGCTCTTCAGCCGCGCGCCCAGCACCGAGCGCACGCGCGGAAGATCGCGGAAATACAGCTGATCCTGCAGCGTCTTGGTGCCGGTGGAAATGATCACCCGCTCGCCCGACAGCAACGCCGGCACCAGGTAGGCGAAGGTCTTGCCGGTGCCGGTACCCGCCTCGGCAATCAGGGTTTCGCGCCCCGCAATGGCCTGCGCCACGGCCTGCGCCATGCGCTGCTGCGCCTCACGCGGGGCAAAGCTGGGCACCTCGCGGGCAAACGGGCCATCGGTGCCCAGCAGCGCCGCAACATCCATGGTCGCGGGGTCGTCGTGATCAATCATCGCGCCAGTATCGCCGAGCGGCCCCGGCGGCGAAACCGTGGGCTTTCGGGCAGAGACCGCTTGCAGCAACAATGCCGGCACGCAGCGCGGAGATTCCCATCATGCGGTTATGGACACTGCATCCGAGTTATCTGGACCGGCAAGGCCTGGTGGCGCTATGGCGTGAGGCTCTGCTGGCGCGCGCGGTGTTGCGGGGCGAGACGCGCGGCTACCGCAATCATCCACAATTGCAGCGCTTCCGCGCCCATGCCGCGCCGTTGTCCGCGATCGAGGCTTACCTGTGCGCTGTCTACGCCGAGTCGCTGGCGCGCGGCTACGTTTTCGACCGCAGCAAGATCGAACCGGTTTGCGCGGTGACACCCATCCCCGTCAGCAACGGCCAGCTGGCGCACGAATGGGCGCACCTGATGGCCAAGCTGCGACAGCGCTCGCCGCAGCTGCACCGGCAATGGCAGGCCTGCAAGCAGCCAGCCTGTCATCCGCTGTTTCGGCTGGAACCGGGTCCGGTGGCGGACTGGGAGCGCGGCGGCGCCATCGAAACTTGAAATTTCAGCCTATGGACGTCTGGACGTCCGCATCAGTAACGCGGCACGGCCGCCTTGTGGCATTGGGCCAGCCATTTGCGCGCGGTGGCGGCGCCAGCCTCATCCCCGCCATGCAACCGCAGCTCGACGGTGGTCTGCCAATTGCGGGCGCACAACGGGCCTAGTTTCGGCCCCAGCGACCACGAACGATGGGCCAGCTTTTCGGCACCGCCGAAATCGCCCAGCCGGATCGCGATCTCGGCGCGGTCCTGCAACAGCGCGGGCGAATCCGGGCTGAGCTTCAGCGCCTGGTCGAGCTTGGCCGCGGCGTCGGCATAGCGGCCGGCGTCGGCATCGGCGCGCGCGGCATCCTGCAGGCCGGTGACGCCAGGGTCGCCCAGCGGATTGACGGCGATCACTGAGCTCTCGCGGTCACCGGCGGCACGGATGGCGGC
>DATJCF010000089.1:0-3742 GCA_035514935.1 Rhodanobacter sp.
CACCACACCCTCGACCAGCGCCACGCTGGTGTCGTTGATGATCAGCGGCAGGCCGTCCACCTCGACCATCTGGTCGCCGTCACCGACGGTGTCGGCCAGATCCACCACATAGGCGAAGCCGGAGCAGCCGGTGCGCTTGACTCCGAAGCGCACGCCGGCAGCGGCGGGCGTACTGGCCAGGAAATGGCGCATGCGTTCGTTGGCGGCGGGGGTGATGGTGATGCTCATGGTGCGACAAGACCTCAGACTGGCGCCCGAACATTCGCGGCCCGGGCAATGCCTACATTATCATGGTGGTTTGGCGCGCGCCGGCCGGCGCCGCTTTCCACCCTATGCACCCAGATGCGGTGCCCGCCCAGGAGTTTCAATCGATGGCCGCAGTCAGTCCCAGCATTTGCAGCGTGAAACAGGCGCTGTCCGGCACGATCGACGCGGGCAGCGCGGTCACCGTGCGCGGCTGGGTGCGTACGCGACGCGATTCCAAGGCCGGGCTGTCGTTCGTCAATGTCACCGACGGCTCCTGTTTCGACCCGATCCAGGCGGTGGTGCCGGCCACGCTGGGCAATTACGACAGCGAGGTGAAACACCTCACCGCGGGCGCAGGCGTGATTGTCAGCGGCACGCTGGTGCCCTCGCAGGGCAAGGGCCAGACGTTCGAGATCCAGGCCAGCGAAGTGATCGTCACTGGCCTGGTGGACGATCCGGAGACCTATCCGATCCAGCCCAAGCAGCATTCGATGGAGTTCCTGCGCGAGGTCGCCCACCTGCGCCCGCGCACCAACCTGTTCGGCGCGGTGACCCGCGTGCGGCACACGATGATGACGGCGATCCACCGCCATCTCACCGAACAGGGCTTCTTCTGGGTCAACACGCCGATCATCACGACCTCCGACGCCGAGGGCGCCGGCGACATGTTCCGGCTGTCCACGCTGGACCTGGCCAACCTGCCCCGCGACGACAAGGGCCGGATCGACTTCCGCAAGGATTTCTTCGGCCGCGAGGCGTTTCTCACCGTATCGGGCCAGCTCAACGTGGAGGCGTACTGCCTGGCGATGAGCAAGGTCTACACCTTCGGCCCCACCTTCCGCGCCGAGAACTCCAACACCCCGCGCCACCTGGCCGAGTTCTGGATGGTGGAGCCGGAAATCGCCTTCGCCGACCTCAACGCCGATGCCGACTGCGCCGAGGGTTTCCTGAAGGCGATCTTCAAGGCGGTGCTGGACGAGCGCGCCGACGACATGGCGTTCTTCGCCGAACGCGTGCTGCCGGAGGCGATCAGCCGCATCGAGGCGTTCATCGCCCAGCCGTTCGAGCGCATCGACTACACCGACGCCATCAATATCCTGAAGAAATCCGGGCAGAAGTTCGAATACCCGGTGGAATGGGGCGTCGACCTGCAGACCGAACACGAGCGCTACCTGGCCGAGAAACATATCGGCCGCCCCGTGGTCGTAATGAATTACCCCGAGGCGATCAAGGCGTTCTACATGCGCTTGAACGACGACGAGAAAACCGTGGCGGCGATGGATGTGCTGGCGCCGGGCATCGGCGAGATCATCGGCGGCGCCCAGCGCGAGGAGCGCCTGGATTACCTCGACCGGCGCATGCAACAGTTCAACCTCGATGCCACCACCTACGGCTGGTACCGCGACCTGCGCCGCTACGGCACCGTGCCGCATGCCGGTTTCGGCCTCGGTTTCGAGCGCCTGCTGGTGTATGTGTGCGGCCTGTCCAACATCCGCGACGCCATCCCCTACCCGCGTGCGGCGGGGCTGGCGGAATTCTGAGTAACGACTGGCTATGACCCATCGATTGCCCCTGCTACTTGCCCTGCTCCTCGGCGTCCTGCTGGCCGGTTGCCACAGCGTGAAAACGCTGCTGCCGCCCAACCTCCGGCCGTCGACGGAAACCGGCAACACCCGTGACGAAGCGATGCAACACCTGCTGCAGGCGACCCCGTGCTGCAGCAGCTTTGCCGACTTCTCCTATCAGCGCATGCTGCCGTGGCAGCCGCAGAAATTCACGCTGGGCAGCGGCGGCATGGTGGCCAACCTCAACGGCACGCACAGTTACTTCCTGGCGTTCCGGCTGCCCGCAGACGCCAAGCTGCCGTACCGGGTGGCGCTGAAATCCGAATTGAACGGTCGCTGGCTGCACAGCAGCTATCTGTTTGCACCGACCATCGTGCTACTGGATGGCGGCTTCCAACCGATCCGCTCCAAGGACATCGACCTGTGCGAACACATGGGCTGGGGCGAGGAAACTACTGGCGCGTTTGGCAGCCTGGAAATAGGCAGCGACAAGGCGCGCTACCTGCTGGTCTACAGCTCGGCCGCGCAGCAATCAGGGCAGACCTACTGGGAGCAATCGCCCGCCGCGTTCAGCACCAAGGCCACCTTGAACATGAACTCCGCCGGCAGCTTCAGCGTGCCGCACGGGCCGGACGGCACGCTGTGGGTCGGCATGATGAACACCACCTACGCCAAGGCCATAGACAACGCGATCTGCAAGAAGGCGCCCGAAGGCAATGGCGTGCTGAGCACCTTGCGCACCGCGCTGCCCACGCCGTGGAGCCATGACGCTGGCGACAGCAACCGCGGTGACAATGGCGATCGGGCCCGCAGCCCGTGATCGTCCTCTATCTCGGCTTGCTGCTCGCCGGCGTCGCGCTGTTCGTGCTCTCTTATGCCGCTCATTTCCGGGTGGCCGCCTTGCTGCGGCAGCGCTACCCGCAGCAGTGGAAAATCATCGCCGAGCCGGAAAACGGCAAGGCCGGCGCGATGCGCACCTGGATGCGCATGCAATACGCGCTGCGTTCGCCCGCCCTGCCGGCGCTGGAGGACGCGTCCATCAACCGCTGGCGCGCCATCTGGCGCTACAGCCCCTGGCTGGGCTGGTTGTGCTGGCTCGGCGCGCTGGCGATGCGCCTGTTGCTGCATTGATCGACGGGCGTCCGCGCGCCCCGAGGGAGAACGCCGATGCAACTTGATCTGACGGGACGCCACGCACTGGTTTGCGGCGCATCACAAGGCATCGGCCGCGCCTGCGCCATCGAACTGGCGCTGCTGGGCGCCGACGTGACGGTGCTGGCGCGGCGCACCGATGTGCTGGCTGCACTGGCAAACGAACTGCCGCGCAGCCACGCCGTGCAACGACACGGTTTCCTGGTGGCCGACGTGGCCGACACCGAAACGTTGCGCCGGCAGGCCGACGATCTGGTGACAGCGCATCCGGTGCATATCCTCATCAACAACAGTGGCGGCCCGCCGCCGGGCGACATCGCCGGGGCCGAACCGGCCGCCTTTCTGGACGCCTACCGCCGGCACCTGCTGGCCAACCACACGCTGGCGCAGGCTGTGCTGCCCGGCATGCGAGGGGTGGGCTGGGGACGCATCGTCAATATCATCTCCACCTCCGTGAAGGAGCCGATCGCGGGCATCGGCGTATCGAACGCCACGCGCGGCGCGGTGGCGAACTGGGCCAAGACGCTGGCGGGCGAAGTGGCCGCCGACGGCATCACTGTCAACAACGTGTTGCCGGGCTCCACCGATACGCCGCGCATTGCGCAGATCGTGGCGGCGAAGGCGCAGGCCACCGGCCGCAGCGCGCAAGACGTGCAGCAGGCGATGGCGGCGGCGATCCCGATGGGTCGCTTCGCCGACCCCGCCGAAACCGCTGCGGCGGTGGCGTTTCTGGCCTCGCCCGCGGCCAGCTACATCACCGGCATCAACCTGCCGGTGGA
>DATJCF010000090.1:0-1861 GCA_035514935.1 Rhodanobacter sp.
GACCGAATGATGTAACTGCATGAACCTGCAAGCCAATTACGAACAGATCCCGCTGAAGGAATACGCCGAGCGGGCTTATCTCGACTATTCCATGTACGTGGTGCTCGATCGCGCCCTGCCCTTCGTGGGCGACGGGCTGAAACCGGTGCAGCGGCGCATCATCTACGCGATGAGCGAGCTGGGCCTGGCCGCCACCGCCAAGCCGAAGAAATCCGCCCGCACCATCGGCGACGTGATCGGCAAGTTCCATCCGCACGGCGACAGCTCCTGCTACGAAGCGATGGTGCTGATGGCGCAGCCGTTCTCGTACCGCTACCCGCTGGTGGACGGCCAGGGCAACTTCGGCTCGCCGGACGACCCGAAAAGCTTCGCGGCGATGCGCTACACCGAGAGCAAGCTCAGCCCGATCGCCGAGGCGCTGCTGGGCGAGCTGGCGCACGGCACGGTGGACTGGGTGCCGAATTTCGACGGCACCATGGACGAGCCGAGCTGGCTGCCCGCGCGCGTGCCGCATGTGCTGCTCAACGGTTCGATGGGCATTGCCGTGGGCATGGCCACCGACATTCCGCCGCACAACCTGCGCGAAGTGGTCAGCGCCTGCATCCGCCTGCTGGACGATCCCGACGCCACCGTCGCCGACCTGTTCGAGCACGTGCGCGGCCCGGATTATCCCACCGAGGCGGAGATCATCACCCCGCGCGCCGACCTGCTGGCGATGTACGAGAACGGCACCGGCTCGGTGCGCGCCCGCGCCGTGTACCAGCGCGAGGAAGGCAACATCGTCATTACCGCGCTGCCGCACCAGGTCAGCCCGTCGAAGATCCTGGAGCAGATCGCGGCGCAGATGCGCGCCAAGAAACTGCCGATGATCGAGGACCTGCGCGACGAATCCGACCACGAGAATCCCATCCGCCTGGTGATCGTGCCGCGCTCCAACCGCGTCGATGCCGACGAGATGATGCAGCACCTGTTCGCCACCACCGATCTGGAAAAAAGCTTCCGCATCAACCTCAACATGATCGGCCTGGACGGGCGCCCGCAGGTGAAGAACCTCAAGCGCATCCTGACCGAGTGGCTGAGCTTCCGCACGAGCACCGTCACCCGTCGGCTGCAGAACCGGCTGACCAAGGTGGAGCGCCGGCTGCACCTGCTCGAAGCGCTGCGCATCGCCTACCTCAACCTCGATGAAGTGATCCGCATCGTGCGCACCGAGGACGAGCCGCGGCCCGTGCTGATCGCCCGCTTCAAGCTCAGCGAAGAGCAGGCCGACTACATCCTCGAAACACGGCTGCGCCAGTTGGCGCGATTGGAGGAGATGAAGATCTCCGCCGAGGCGGACCAACTGGAAGAGGAGCGCGCGCGCATCAACGTGCTGCTGAAATCGCCGGCCAAGCTGAAGGGCCTGATCAAGGACGAGCTGCGTGCCGACGCCGCCAAGTTCGGCGACGACCGCCGCTCGCCGCTGGTCGAGCGCGACGTGGCGCATGCGCTGGACGAAAGCGCACTGGTGGCCAGCGAACCGGTCACCGTGGTGCTGAGCCAGAAAGGCTGGGCGCGCGCCGCGAAAGGCCACGACGTGGACGCCGAAGGCCTGAACTACCGCGAGGGCGACGGTCTGCTGGCCGCCGTGAAAGCACGCACCACGCAGCAGGTGGCGTTCATCGACTCCACCGGCCGCGCCTACTCCACCGCCGCGCACACGCTGCCGTCGGCGCGTGGCAACGGCGAGCCGCTGACCGGCCGCTTCAGCCCTGCCGCGGGCGCCAGCTTCGACGCCATGATTGCCGGCGACAACAACACCCGGCTGATCCTGGCCACCGATTTCGGCTACGGCTTCGTCACCCGCTTCGAGACGCTCACC
>DATJCF010000091.1:0-3143 GCA_035514935.1 Rhodanobacter sp.
CACCATGGAGGAATACATCCGCTACGTGTTCAACCTGATCGCGGCGCAACCGGACCCGGAAACCGGGGACGCGGAGATCGGGCCGGTGTTCGGCATCACCTTCGAGCGCGAGCTGACCGAGCGGCAGGTGCCCAGCCTGGCTGGCTACCGCGGCATGGGTCCGGTGCGCGTCGGCAACGACGCCTGGCGCCAGCGGCAGAACGATGTCTACGGCTCGGTGGTGCTGGCCTCGGCACAGTTGTTCTTCGACCGTCGGCTGGAGCACCGCGGCGACAGGCTCACCTTCCAGCGGCTTGAACGCATGGGCGCGCTGGCACTGCGTACCGCCGAACAGCCGGATGCCGGGCTGTGGGAATTCCGCGGCCGCGCCGCGGTTCACACCTATTCGGCCGCGATGTGCTGGGCCGCCTGCGACCGGCTGGCGCACATCGCCACCGAACTGGGCCTGGATGAGCGTGCGCGCTACTGGCACGAGGAGGCCGTGCAATTGCATGCGCGCATCGAGGCGCGCGCGTGGAATGCAGAGCTGGGCCATTTCGTGGATGCCTACGACGGCGAGCATCTGGATGCCAGCCTGCTGCTGCTGGCCGACATCGGCTTCGTCGAGCCGATGGACCCGCGGTTCATCGCCACCGTGGACGCCATCGGCGCGGCGCTGGGCCGGGGCGAGTACCTGTTCCGCTACATCGCCCCGGACGACTTCGGCGCCCCGGAGACCAGCTTCAACATCTGCACGTTCTGGTTCATCGAGGCACTGGCCGCCACCGGTCGCAAGGATCGGGCGCGGGCGATGTTCGAGCACATGCTGAAAAAGCGCACCGCGCTGGGGCTGTTGTCCGAGGACCTGGCGCCCGACAGCGGTGAACACTGGGGCAATTACCCGCAGACCTACTCGCTGGTGGGCCTGATCCAGGCCGCCATGCGGCTGTCGCGCCGCTGGGAGGATGCCCTGTGACGACCAGCCGCAACGCCAAAGGGCGCCTCGTGGTGGTCTCCAACCGCGTGGCCTTGCCGCGACAAACCGCGACCGGCGGCCTGGCCTCCGCGCTGCAGGCGGCGCTGCACGAACTGGGCGGCCTGTGGTTCGGCTGGAGTGGCAAGCTGGCGGCGGAAACCGGTACCGAGGTGCATCGCCTGCACGATGCCAAGGTGGATTACGCCACCATCGACCTGTCGCGCGCCGACCACGACGACTTCTACACCGGCTTCGCCAACGGCACGTTGTGGCCGATGCTGCATTACCGGCCCGACCTGGTGGATTACCAGCGCAGCCATCTGGAAGGCTATCTGCGCGTCAACGAGATCTTCGCCCAGCACCTGTGCAAGCTGATCACACCCGAGGACGTGCTGTGGGTACACGACTATCACCTGATTCCGCTGGCCGCGATGCTGCGCCAGCGCGGCGTCAGGAACCGCATCGGCTTTTTCCTGCATACGCCGTTGCCGGCCGCCGGCCTGCTGATCGCCCTGCCCAACCACCGCGAGCTGCTGGAAACCCTGGCCAGCTACGACCTCATCGGCGTGCACACCACCCGCGACCTGCGCGCGCTGGAGGACTACTTCCTGCATGAAGCGAGCGCCTCCATGCGCCTGGGCGGACGCATGCGCTCGGCCGGTGGGCGGGTATTCCGCGCCGCGGCATTCCCCATCAGCATCGACACCGCGGGTATCGCCAGGACGGCCAGCGACGCCGGCACGCACAAGGAGATCAACCAGCTGCGCACCAGCCTGGATGGGCGCGCGCTGATCATCGGCGTCGACCGGCTGGATTATTCCAAGGGCTTGCCGCAGCGTTTCGAGGCCTTCGCGCGGCTGCTGGAACGCGCGCCGGAGCTGCACCGCCAGGTCACCTTCATGCAGATCGCGCCGCCCTCGCGCGGCAGCGTGCTGGAATACCGGCAAATCCGCCGCGAACTGGAGCGCAGCGCCGGCCACATCAACGGCAAGTACGCAAGCCCCGACTGGGCGCCGCTGCGCTACATCAACAAGTCGTTTCCCCACCGATTGCTGGCCGGCTACTACCGCACCGCCCGCGTCGGCCTGGTGACGCCGCTGCGCGACGGCATGAACCTGGTGGCCAAGGAATACGTGGCATCGCAGAATCCCGACGATCCGGGCGTGCTGATCCTGTCGCGCTTCGCCGGCGCGGCGCAGGAACTCACCACCGCGTTGCTGGTGAACCCTGCCGATACCGAAGAGGTGGCCGACGCGCTGCAGCGCGCGCTCAACATGCCGCTGCCCGAACGGCGCGACCGCTGGCGGGCGATGATGAACGTGCTGGAACACAACGACATCACGTTCTGGCGCAAATCCTTCCTCAGCGCATTGACCGAGAAAGCGCCGGTGGCGCAGCGGCGGGTTGCCCAGACGCTGGGCTGAGCGTCAGCCGCGCCTGGACGGATCCAGCCAGATCAGGCTGGCGAAACGGCCGCTCCCGGCGGCATCCCGGCGGTACGAATAAAAACGGGGGTCGGCAAAGGTGTCGAAGCCGCCACCGCTGACCTGCCGCACGCCAGCCGCCTGCAAACGCTGGCGCGCCAGCCCGGCCAGGTCGCAAAGCCAATGGCCGGGACGCGTCGGCTCGAAGCACGCCGAGGCGGCGGCATCGCGTGCCACGAACGCCGCGCGCACCTCGTCGCCCACCTCGTACGACGCCGCGCCGATGCACGGCCCCAGCCAGGCCAGCACGTCGCCGCGCGGCGACGCCATCTGTTCCAGCGTCGCCTCCAGCACGCCACCGGCCAACCCACGCCAACCCGCGTGCGCGGCGGCGATCTCACGCCCATCCATCGCGCAGAACAGCACCGGCAGGCAATCGGCGGTGAGGATGGACAGCACCGTGCCCGGCACCCGCGACACCGCCGCATCCGCCACCGGCTCGTCGGCGCTGGGCAAAGGCCCCAGCTCGGCCACCTCGCTGCCGTGTACTTGCCGCAACCAGCGCGGCGCCGCAGGCAACGCCAACGCCTGCTGCAAGGCACTGCGATTGGTCGCCACCGCCTCGGCCACATCGCCATTGCGCAGGCCAAGGTTGAAACGCCCGAACGGCGCCGCGGACACGCCCGGGCCGTGCCGCGTGGTGACCGCCGCATGCACCTGCGGCGGCGCGGGCCAGTCGGGAAAAATCCAGGATTCGGTCATGA
>DATJCF010000092.1:0-10852 GCA_035514935.1 Rhodanobacter sp.
CGTCATGGTGCCGAGCGAGCCGGACAGGCCGAGCCGGTAGGTACCGCTTTCCGTGGGCACCAGGAAGCCGGTCCACACGGTGCGGTGATGGTGGTTGACCTTGGCCAGGTCGAGGTCGCGCTTGCCCACGTCGGGCTCGATGCGGCTGACCACCGGCTTGGCCTGGTAGCGGATCGCGGCAAGCTGCTTGGCCATGTCGGCGGCGTCGAACTTGGCCGGCGGCGGCGTCACCGGGTTGTAGTAGCGCGTCAGCAGCCCGGGCTTGCCATCGGGCGTTTGCAGCACGGCCGTGGGTACGCGGTCACCATCGGTGATCGACGGCCCGAACGGCACCAGCGTCACCTGGCCCGCGGCCAACACCTGCCGCAGGCCGTCCAGCACCGAGATCGGCGTGCCGCTGAGCGGCGACGAATAGTTGCCGCGCAGCACGCGAGTGGCGTCGCCCAGCGGGCCGATCACAGCCACCTTCACGCCCGCCTTGAGCGGCAGCACGCCGTCGTTCTTCAGCAGCACCAGGGTCTTTTGCGCGGCATCCAGCGCCAGCTGGCTGTTCGCCGCGCTGCCGATGGCCGACGGCGGCACCGCCGGCGCCGTGCCGGGCAGGCCGGCCAGGTCGCCCACGCGGTAGCGCGCCGCGAACAGGCGCACCAGCGCGCGGTCGATGTCGGCCACCGAGATCAGGTCACGCTGCAACGCTTCGCTGTAGCGATCCTCCAGCCCCGCGGTATCGGAGAGGGTCGCGCCGTTGCATTCGTTGTCGACGCCCGCACGCACGGCGGCAGCGACCGCGGCCGCAGCATCGGGCGCGTAGTGGTGGTGGTCGCTGATGTCCTTCACCGCATCGCAGTCGGAGACCACGTATCCGGTGAAACCCCACGCGCCACGCAGGTAATGTTTCAGCAGCAGGTCGTTGGCGCAGGCGGGCTGGCCGTCGATGCGGTTGTAGGCGCACATGATCGAGCCGGCCCTGGCCTCGGTGATCGCCGCGCGGAAGGCCGGCAGGTAGGTGTCGACCAGGTCGTGTTTCGAGACGAAAACGTTGGCCTCATGGCGGGTGGATTCGGGCCCGTTGTGCACGGCGAAATGCTTGGGCGTGGCGATCACCCCGGGGCGCTCCGGGTCGGGCCCCTGCATGCCTTCGACGAAGGCAACGCCCATGCGCGCGGTGAGGAACGGATCCTCGCCATAGGTTTCCTGGCCGCGGCCCCAGCGCGGGTCACGGAAGATGTTGAGGTTGGGCGACCAGGTGTCGAGCCCGGTGCCGATGCGGCCCAGACGCCCCGTCTGGCGCGCCAGCGTGTGCAGCCCGCGCACTTCGGTGCTGATCGCCGCGGCGACGCGCTTGACCAGCGGCGCATCGAAGCTGGCGCCCAGGCCGATCGGCTCGGGGAAGTTGGTGGTGGGCAGCGTGCCCAGCGCACCATGCAGCGATTCGGTCCACCAGTTGTAGCGCGGGATGCCCAACCGGGGGATGGCCGGCGCCACGTTGAGCAGCTGCGGCAGTTTCTCGGCCAGCGTCATGCGCGCGACCAGCGCCTCGGCCTTCGCGGTGGCCGCGTCGGTGGTGGTCTGGCCGGCGGCGGGCGCCGCGTGTGCCGCCACCGCGAGTGGAGCCAGTGCCGCCAGCGCGACGACGGCCGAGATTCCTGTCCAGATACGCATGCTTGGCTCCCCTTCGATGGTTTCTGCAATCAGCGACTGCGTGTTTCGCGTTCAACGGATGAGTGGTCTTACAAACCCTTGGCCGCCTGCGCCACGGCGCGGAACAGCGCGCGGCCCTTGTTCATCGTCTCCTCCCACTCGGCGGCGGGGTCGGAGTCGTAGACGATACCGGCACCGGCCTGCACGTGCAGGCGGCCATCCTGGATCACCGCGGTGCGGATGGCGATGGCGGTGTCGGCATCGCCCCACCAGCCGATCCAGCCGATCGCGCCGGCGTAGATGTTGCGCTTGTACGGCTCCAGCTCCTGGATGATTTCCAGCGCGCGGATCTTCGGCGCGCCGCTGAGCGTGCCGGCGGGGAACGTGGCTTTCAGCACGTCCATGTAGCTGAGGCCGGCGCGCGCGGTACCCTGCACTTGCGACACGATGTGCATCACGTGCGAGTAGCGCTCGATCGCGAACGAGTCGCTGACTTCCACGCTGCCGGTTTCGCTGATGCGGCCGATGTCGTTGCGGCCCAGGTCGATCAGCATCACGTGCTCGGCGCGCTCCTTCGGGTCGGCCAGCAGCTCGGCTTCCAGCGCCTGATCCTCTTCGTCGGTGGCACCGCGCTTGCGCGTGCCGGCCAGCGGGCGCACCAGCACCTTGCCGTCCTTCAGCCGGGCCAGGATCTCCGGCGAGGAGCCCACGATCTGGGTGGCGCCCAGGTCCACGAAGTACATGTAGGGCGAGGGATTCAATGCACGCAGCGCGCGATAGACGTCCACCGGCCGCGCATTGAAACCGATGCTGAGCCGCTGCGACGGCACCACCTGGAAGATGTCGCCGGCGCGGATGTATTCCTTCGCCTTCTCCACCATTGCCTCGAACTCTTCGCGGGTGAACGAGGATTTGAAATCGCCCTCGTCCAGCGCCACCGACTGCGCCAGCTGCGGGTACGAAGCACCGCCCTGGCGCAGCCGGTAGACCAGCGCGTCGAGCCGGCGCTGCGCCTCGGCATAGGCCTGCGGCTGCGATGGATCGGCGTGCACGATCAGGTACAGCCGGCCCTTGAGGTTGTCGAATACGGCCACTTCCTCGGCCAGCATCAGCAGCACGTCGGGCGTGCCCAGCTCGTCGGCGCGATCCCACCGGGCGAGCCGGGGCTCGATGTAGCCGATCGTCTCGAAGCCGAAATAGCCGACCAGGCCGCCGGAGAACGCGGGCAGCTGCGGCAGCCGCGGCACGTCGTACTGCGCGCGCAGTTTCTCGATCTCGCCCAGCGGGTCATCGAGGTGACGGCGCTCGGTGACCTCGCCCGAATCCTCCACTTCCAGCTCGTGGCCACGCAGGCGGTATACCCGTTTCGCCGGCAGGCCGATGATCGAATAGCGTCCCCAGGTGGCGCCGCCCTCGACCGATTCGAACAGGAAGGTGTACGGGCCATCGGCCAGTTTCAGGTACACCGACAGCGGCGTGTCGAGGTCGGAAAACACCTCGCGCACCAGCGGTATGCGCGTATGCCCTTGGGCAGCCAGCGCGTCGAACTCGTCTCGGGAAATCACGTGGATGATCCGGATGGCCAAACGGGGAACGGCCATTGTAGGGGCAGTCGCAAACATCCCGCGAATCGGGCCTTTCGCTCCTCCCCTGCAACGGAGGGAGGAGCGATCTCAAGCCAGCCGCTGCCGCGGCATGTGCCGCAGCCGCAGGCTGAAGGCCACGCCGCTGCCGTCGTCGAGATTGCGCGCGCCGGCGCTGCCGCCGTGGCGCTCGGCCACCAGCCGCACCACGTACAGGCCCAGACCGAGATGCGGCGCGTCGCCGGGGACGGCCTTGTCGCGCAGGCTCACCAGCGAGTCGAACAGACGGCCCTGCATTGCCGCCGGCAACGGCGTGCCCTGGTTGGCCAGCTCGATCTCGGCGCCGTTGTCGAGCGGGCGCAGGCTCAGGCGCAGCCAGCCGTCGTCCGGGGTGAACGACAAGGCATTGTCGAACAGCTTGTCCAGCGCCTGGGCGATCAGTTCGGGCGCGCAGTGCATGGGCAGCGGCGACTCCGGCAGCACGCATTCGAGGCGGCGCGTGCCGGCCAGCGCGCGGTAGGCATCGGCGCAACCGCGCACCACGTCGCGCAGGTCCACATCCTCGGCCTCGGCGGCGGTGATCGCGCGTTCCATGCGGCTGGCCTCGCCCATCGCACGCACCAGCGCGCCCAGCCGGGCCGCACCGTCGCGGGCGCGGGCCAGATAGGGCTGTGCCTCGGCGGGGAGTTGGGCCTGCTGCTGCAACGCGTGTTCGAGGTTGTCCAATGAGGACTTCACGATGGCCAGCGGCGTATTCAACTCGTGCGACAGCTTCGACGCCAGCGTGCGCAGGTAATCGGTGTAGCCGCCCACCACGTCGAACAGCTTCTCGAAGCTGCGCGCCAGGTCACCGATCTCGTCGCTGGCGTCGCTCATCGGGAAGGTGATGCGCTGGGTCTGGCCGTCCAGCCGTCCATCGTTCAACTGCGCCCGTTCGGCCGCATTGCGCAAGCGCGCCAGACGCACGCTGAGGCGGGTGGCGAAGGCCAGCAGGATCGCACCGGCCAGCAGCAGCACGCCGACGCTGGTCAGCAACAGGCCCAGCAGGGCGCGATTGGCCAGCAGCGGCACCGCGCGACTGGCCTGTTCCAGCAGCAACACGCCATCGATCCTGCCATCGCGAACGATCGGCACGGCCGCCGACAGCACCACGCTGCCGCGCTCCTCGCCGGCGCGCCACACGCTGGCGGGATGGCCCGACGCCGCGGCGGCCACTTCGCCGGTCGCCAGCCGCGGCACGTCCTGCGACCACAGATCCGCATCTTCCAGCCGCGCCGCCAGCAGCGAACGGTAGACCAGCGCGGCGAACCAACCGGGCTGGGCATCCACGCCGGGCCGGGTATTCAGCCCACCGCTGCGCGCCAGCAACCAGCCGCCGGGCGCCAGCACGCGTGCCTGCACGCGGTCCGGCGCCAGCTGCGCCAGTTCGGCCGACAGCGCCTCCGAATAGCCCAGCAACGGCCGCACCGGGGCCGCCATGTGATCACCACCGAGGGCGGCGACATAGGCGCCCACGCCCAAGCCGCGCAACGGCAGCGTAGCCGGCAGGCGCAGTTCCACCCGAAAGCCGCTGCCGTCCTCCTGCCATTGCGCCGCAAGCTGGTCGGGCAAGCCGGGCACCGGCGGATCGAGCAGCTGAGCCGCGACGGCACCCGGCGCCGCGCTGGCCAGCAGGTAGCGCTGTCGTCCGGCGTCGTTGGCCAGCGCGAGGATCAGGTGATCGGCGGCCAGCGCGTTTGCGTCGCCTGCGTCGGCGCGTGTGCGTTGGGTGTCGCTGACCTGCGCGTACAGGTACAAGCCATCGCCATCGCGCGCCAGCAGCAGGCTGCCTTCGGCGCCCGGTGCCGAACCCAGCGGCTGGCGCCACGGCGTCAGCGGTGCCCAGTCATCGGCGTAGCCGTCCACGGTGATCGGATTGACCGCGGTCTGCACGTACCAGCCTGCGTCACCTTGCTCCTGCACGGCGCCGGTGACCGCCAGGCTGCGTGCCACCGCCCGCGCCGAGGCCAGCAAGGCCTGCGCCTGGCCTTCGCGCAGCAGCGATTCCATCTGTCGCGCGTACTGCCAGCCGGCCACCGGCAGGGCCAGCGTGCACAGCGCCACCAGCAGCAGTTTGCGACGCAGCGTCATGCGCCGGCCGCCCGCATCAATGGCATGACCGCTCAGCCACCACGCGGGCCAGCCGCATGCGCCGGTGCGTGCGCCTCGTGGTCGCGGTGATAGCGGGAGGCCACCACCACCTGCATGAAGTCATCGAGCAGGGCGCGCCGCTGCGGGTCGTTGTCGTTCACCGTCATCGACCAGCTGAGGCGGGCGCCGCTGGCCTTGCCCGGGTCGCAGAACACCAGCACATCGTCGATGTGGTCGCTGCCCTGGTAGACCGTGGCCTGGCAGCTCATGGTCCGGTGCCGCACGGCGAAGCTGGACACCTTGCCGGCGGGATCGAGCTGCAGGTAACGCTTGTGGTCGGCCGCTATTTCCGCCGCCATCGTAGGCAGTTTCTGCGGCCACACATTGAGCACCATCACGCGCTGCGGCTTGCCGGTCCATTCGCCCTGGTAGAGCACGGCGTCCACACCGATCGCGCGGGCGTACATGCAGCAGTCGCGGGTCCAGCCCGCCGGCGTGGCCACGGCGATCGACCACGCTGGCGCCGCGCCATCGCGCGCGCCATGCGCCAGCGTGTCATCCGGCGGCGTAGCGGCCGTAGCCGTGCCTGCGAAGAACAGCAGGGCCAGCATCATCCACGTACGTGGCATCACGGCTTCCACCGGTAGCCCACGCCGTGCACGGTTTCGATCGCGTCGAACTCCGGCGCCACCGCGATGAATTTCTTGCGGATGCGCTTGATGTGCGAGGTGATGGTGGCGTCGTCCACGACAAGTTCCGCCTCGCGCATCAGCTGGTCGCGGTTTTTCACGTGGCCGGGAAAGCGGATCAGCGTGTGCACCATCCAGAATTCGGTGACGGTCAGCGGCACCTCGGCATCGTTCCAGGTGATGCGCATGCGCTCGGATTCCAGCTTCAGCGGCCCATGCTCGATCACCGTCTCGCTGGACGCCGGCGCCTGCAGCGACGCGATGCGCCGGAACAGCGCCGCGATACGTGCGGCCAGCTGATGCAGGCTGGTGTCCTTGCTGAGGTAGTCGTCGGCGCCCAGGCGCAGGCCGGAAATCACGTCGAAATCCGAATCGCGCGCGGTGAGGAAGATCAGCGGCAACGTGGCCGACTTCGCGCGCAGTTCGCGGCACAGGTCGAAACCGCCTTCCGGCTCATCGCCCAGACCGATGTCGATGATCACCAGCTCCGGCAACTTCATCGCGAACGCGCTGGAAGCTTCCTGCCGCGAACCGTAGCCGCGCGCGTCGTAGCCGAAGCGGTTCAGCGCCTCGACGTAGTTGGCGCGGATAAGCGGTTCGTCCTCGACGATGGCAATGCTGCGGCCCATGGCGCACTCCGTGAAAGTAGTGTGCGCAGCGTGCTATGCGAACCGCCACGGCGCAAGCCACGTGACCCGAGTGCCCGCGTTTCGCCACAACCCGGCGGCAAGCCGCCCCGATTGCGCCGGTGTCGGCGCCCGACCGGGCGGTTTGATGTGGACGATGCATCACGGATGGAATGAAGCCATGTCGAAAATCAAATCTGCCGAACAAGACCCGAACGCCGAACTGCGCAGCTTCGAGCCGTTGCGGGTGACGCTGGCGCTGGGCGCCTTGCTGCTGGGCCTGTTGCTCGGCCTCTGAGCCGAATGCCCATGCACACGACCTGTCTCGAATCCAACCTGATTGACCCAGTTGCCGTGGAAAGCATCGGTGCGCCCGGCGCGAAGGGAATCGCGCCGGGCGCGGAGCCAGAGGAAACCGATCCCGACTGGCAGCCGGTCTGATCCGTCGCCGTATCCCGTCCGACACGGTGGTTTCTTTCCCCTCCTTGCGAGGGGAATTTTTTTGATGTGAAACCGCATGGGACTGCGATCCGCGGCCGTTCAGAATTCTGCCGGGAACCAAACCGGATCGGCCCGGTCAGAATTAGCGATTGGTAACGTTCCATTGCCGTGGAACGTGCCGGTACGGCCACTGGACTCCCCCTGTGCGGCGGCCGTACCGGCACCCACCAATCACATGGTGTTTCCTCTCGCGTCATACGACGACGTTACCCGGCGCAGCCGTTCACTGCGCCGGGATTTTTATGCGGGAACCGCGGAAACCACCGACGTCCGGCGTTATTCCGACTCCGTTTTCGGGAGCGCCTTGGCCCGTTCCTTCGACAGGATCGTTTCAAGTGCGCCGACACTCACGTGCCCGGCCCAACCCTCGAAATAGACATCGCTTACCAGGTGAAGCCTGGCTGCCGCGAAGCGCGGACTGGGACAACTGGAATCGGTGAACTGCTCTTCCGGAATCAGGCCTCCGGTCAACCCCTTGATGCAGACATTCACGTCGAAGGGCTCGTGGTGAGTCAGTTCCCTCATCATGCGATCGAAGCGCCGCTGCGCACGGGCCGCTGCCACGGCATCGGCGTACACCGGTCGCATGCTCTTCAGCAATTCACCCGCACGCCGTTGCTCGGCATAGGTCGACTGGCTTCTTGCCGACGCAAAGACACCCAGGTAGGTCGGGTCATGACGCTCCGATGCCAGCGCCAGCCACGCCAGCCCGAGAGCGTGATCGGTTGGCACCGCGTCACCCCGGAAATAGGTGACCCCAAGGATGTACTGGGCCTTCTTGCTGCCCCAGCCTGCGGCAAGCTTGAGCGTTTCGATCGCGCTGGCGTGGCGGCCCCGAGACAGGTCCACGCCGGCCTGGCAGAAGTTGTATTCGCCCGGGAGGAATCGAAACAGTGCTTCATTGCACTGTGGTGATGGCATCTCGTCGGTCGCGCCTGCCACAAGTCCGCCCTGCGGGGCCGACAACACGGGCGCGGCTATCCCAAGCAAAAGCCCGAACAATCCATAACGGCACAAAAATCGGATCACGCGCATCGTCGTCCCCTTCTCTCCGCCGGTCCCAGGCGACCTTACCAGTACCCACTGGTTTCTCAAATCGTGGCCTGGCGCATCCGGTCGATGACGGCCTTGTAGTCGGATGCATGGAAAATCGCCGACCCCGCCACGAAGGTGTCGGCGCCAGCCTGCGCAATCGCGCCGATGTTGTCGGCGGTGACGCCGCCGTCCACTTCGAGCCGGATCGCGCGGCCACTGGCGTCGATCCGCTGGCGCACCTGGCGCAACTTGTCCAGCGTACCGGGAATGAATTTCTGGCCGCCGAAACCCGGGTTCACCGACATGAGCAGGATCATGTCGAGCTTGTCCATCACGTAGTCGAGGTAGTCCAGCGGCGTGGCCGGGTTGAACACCAGGCCGGCCTGGCAGCCGGATTCCTTGATCAGGCCCAGGGTGCGATCGACATGCTCGCTCGCTTCCGGATGGAAGCTGATCAGGCTGGCGCCCGCCTTGGCGAAATCCGGCACGATGCGGTCGACCGGCTTGACCATCAGGTGCACGTCGATCGGCGCGGTGATGCCGAACTTGCGCAGCGACTGCAGCACCATCGGGCCGATCGTGAGGTTCGGCACGTAATGGTTGTCCATCACGTCGAAGTGCACCCAGTCGGCACCGGCGGCCAGCGCGGCGGCGGTGTCTTCGCCGAGCCGCGCGAAATCGGCGGCGAGGATGGACGGGGCGATGATCGTGGATTGCTTGGACATGGTGGCTACCAGGTATGTCGGGAATGGGGATTGTAGGAGCCCGCGTTCTTCCTTGATCCGGTCGTACGCCGCGTTGATCTCGCTGGCGCGCGATTCGGCCTGCTTGCGCATGTCTTCCGGCAGGTCGCCGAGGCGGTCGGGGTGGTGTTCGGAAATCAGCTTGCGGTAGGCGCGCTTCACCGCACGGTCGTCGACGCTGCGATCGATGCCCAGTACCGCGTACGGATTCGGGCCCTGCGGCGTGCGCTGCGGTGGCACGTAACCACCGCCGGTGCCGTGCGACGGGCCATGGCCGTGGCCGCGCTGACCGCCGGGGCCGGCACTCCACGCATAGCCTTTCATTGCCATCAGCGCCATCAGCTCCATGTCGCTGACCCGCAGCGCGAACGCCAGCTGGCGCAGGATCGACATCTTCTCCGGCGGCGGGTTGCCCTCCGCCAGTACGGTTTCAATCACCACGTCGAGCACCGGGAAAGCGTGGTCGCGACGCATGCCGACCCAGTTGCGCAGCGCGGTGATGGTGCGGGCGACATCGAACTCCGGCTGCTTGCCGACATTGAAGCTGACCACCGCCTGCTTGCGCAGCTCGGCATCCAGTTTCATCCGCGTCATCATGCGTTCGGCGATCGCGATCTCCTGCTCCGACACGCGACCGTCGGATTTCGACACCGCGCCGAGCAGGGTAAACAGCGGGCCGACGAAACCGCCCGCCTCGGGCGTGGCGTTCTTGCGCTGGTTGTAGCGCATGTTGTCGAACACGAAGCCGATCACCGCGCCGGTGATGGCGCCGGGCAGATGGCCGATCAGCAGGCCGAAGAACGCGAACCACAACGTGTAGGTGAAGCTCATGGCTGCACCGGCGGCTGTGGCGATTGCGCGTTGTACCAGCGGGCCAGCGCGTCGAGCTCGGCGTCGCTGACCGGGCCGATCGCCGCGCGCATCACCGGCACGTTGCGGCGGCCGTCGCGGTATTGCTTCAGCGCGTCACGCAGATAATCCAGCCGCTGTCCGGCCAGGTGCGGCACGCCCGGCATGCTGGCGTGGCCGCTGGCACCGTGGCAGGCCGCGCACAAACCCAGTCGGGTCGGCGGCGCCGGCGTCTGCGCAAAGATGGGGAGGGCGGCGAGCAGGCAGAGCGCCGCGATCAATGGAATACGCATCGGCAACACATGGGGCCAAGGATCGCCAATTCTAGCAGTGCACCCGGATTCCCCGAGGCCACGTTTCCGGCACCCCGGCTGCAGCGGCTAGAATGGGCGCTTCCCCGCCACGTGGAACCCGCCGCCGTGCCCACCACCCTGCCGCAATCGAACCTGCCTGGCCTTGAGCTGATCCATCGCGGCAAGGTGCGCGATGTCTACGCGTTGTCCGACGATCGGTTGCTGATGGTCGCCACCGACCGGCTGTCGGCGTTCGACGTGGTGATGCCGAACCCGATCCCCGGCAAGGGCGAGATGCTCACCCAGATCTCCAACTTCTGGTTCGGCAAGACCGCGCACCTGGTACCGAACCACCTGCTCGACGTGCCGCTGGCCGAAGTGCTGCCGCCCGGCACCGACCTCAAGCTGTACGAGAAGCGCGCGGTGGTGACGCGACGGCTGAAGCCGGTGCCGGTGGAGGCGATCGCGCGCGGCTACCTGATCGGCTCCGGCTGGAAGGATTACCAGGCCACCGGCTCGTTGTGCGACATCGCGCTGCCCGCCGGCCTCAAGCAGGCGCAGCAACTGCCCGCACCGATCTTCACGCCGTCGACCAAGGCCGCGGTGGGCGACCACGACCAGAACGTCAGCTTCGACGCGGTGGTGGACGCGGTCGGCGCCGACCTGGCCAACCAGGTGCGCGACGCCACGCTGGCGATCTACCAGTGGGCGGCCGCCTATGCGGCCGAACGCGGCATCATCATCGCCGACACCAAGTTCGAA
>DATJCF010000093.1:0-1526 GCA_035514935.1 Rhodanobacter sp.
GGGCATCCGCGAGTACGAGCAGATCCACGCCTGGAACGTCAACAGTGGCCAGCGCTTCGTCACCTACGCGCTGCGTGCCGAAGAGGGCTCGGGCATCATCTCGGTCAATGGCAGCGCCGCGCGCAGCGCGCAGGCGGGCGATCTGGTGATCATCGCGGCCTTCGTGCAATTGAGCGAGGCGGAGCTGGAAACGTACCAGCCGACCCTGGTCTACGTGGGCGCGCACAACCGCATCAGCCACACCAATCGCGCCATCCCCAAGCAGATGGCCGAGCTTTCCCGATCCGTCTAGCCGCGCTGCCGCGCCAGCGCCCACGCCACGTGCTCGCGCACGACCGGCGAAGGGTGATCGGCCCGCGCATTCAGCGCCTCGACAACCTCGGTTGAGCGGGGCGCGTTGCCCAGCGCCACTGCGATATTGCGCAGCCAGCCTTCGTAACCGGTGCGTCGGATCGCCATGCCCTCGGTGCGTTTGAGGAACTCCTGCTCGGTCCACGCAAACAGCTCCACCAGCTTCGCGCCGTCCAGGCTGTGCCGCGGCGCGAAGTCCGGTTCGCTGGTTTCCTGCGCGAACTTGTTCCACGGGCAGACCAGCTGGCAATCGTCGCAGCCGAAGATGCGGTTGCCGATCGGCGCGCGCAGATCCTCGGGAATGCTGCCCTTGAGCTCGATCGTGAGATAGGAGATGCAGCGCTTCGCATCGAGCTGGTACGGCCCCAGGATTGCCTGGGTCGGACACACGTCGATGCAGCGTGTGCAGGTGCCGCAATGGGCGCTGGCCGGCGGGTCGACCGGCAGCGGCAGGTCGGTGTACAGCTCGCCCAGGAAGAAATACGAGCCGGCACGGCGATTGATCAGCACCGTGTGCTTGCCGATCCAGCCCAACCCCGCGTTGCGTGCCAGCGCCTTCTCCATCACCGGCGCGGAATCCACGTACGCCCGGTAGCCGAAATCGCCGACCACGCCCTGGATCCGCTCGGCCAGCTTCTGCAGCCGGCCGCGCATCAGCTTGTGATAATCGCGGCCCAGTGCGTAGCGCGACACGTAGCCTGCCTGCGCATCACCCAGCACATCCCACGCGTTGGCGGTGCCGGGCGGGATGTAATCCATGCGTACCGAGATCACCCGCTGCGTGCCCGGTTCCAGTTCCGCCGGCCGCGTGCGCTTGCTGCCGTGGCGGGCCATGTAATCCATCTCGCCGTGATAACCCTCGTCGAGCCAGCGCTGCAGGTGTTGTTCGTCCTCGTCGAGATCGACACCGCTGATGCCGGTGTTGGCGAACCCGAGCTCCCGCGCCCAGCGCTTGATGTCGCGGGCCAGCGCGGCAAAGTCAGTGGTGGAAGGGATATCGGCGGTGGACATCCGGTCATTGTAAATCGCGCGCAGGCTTATAATTCGCCGATGCCTACCTCACCGCATCGCGCGCTCTACACCGTCGACCAAGTGCGCGCGCTGGAGCGCGGTGCGCTGGACGCCATGGCCGTCAGCAACCACGAGCTGATGTTGCGTGCGGCCCATGCTGCATT
>DATJCF010000094.1:0-11568 GCA_035514935.1 Rhodanobacter sp.
TCGTTCATCTGGCAGCCGTGGGTCTTGATGAAGAGTTTGCCGCTCATGGCGTGGGTACCGGGTTCGTGAGGCGTGATGCGCTGAACCGCGCATTTTACCCTTGCATGGCTGGCCCCGCCAATCGATGCTTCGCGGGTCAACCACTTGCGTCAACTGGCCGCGGGCCGTTGCGGTTCTGCAAAAGTGAGACATTGCACTTGGCGTCGACGTTGCCTTGGCGCCACACTCTGCGCATGTTCGATACCGCACGCCACGGGGGAAGCGTCGGTCGGTTCGCCGGGGGCTCCTCCTTGATCACGTTGCTGCGCCGGCTCGCGCTGGCCGGTGCATTGCTGTGCGGTGCCTTCTGGCTGCCGGGCGCTTCGGCGGGCGCGTTGTACCGCTGCACGGGTAGCGGCGGGGAAGCGGTGTTCAGCAGCAGCACGGCGGGCTACCACGGCTGCAGGCGGATCAGCACGTTCGGCGCCTCGCCTTCGCGCAAGGCCCCGGTGCGGCGGGCATCGCTGATGCGGGCGAGCGGCAACGTGACCACCTCGGCGCGGAGCCTGGCGGCCGATGGTGCCGAGCCGGTGTCGCTGGCCAACGTGCAAGGGAGCGCGCAGACCAGTGCCACGGCGGTGGGCACAACCTCGGCACGGCGCGCGTCGTTGGCCCAGGTGGAGGCGAGCGTGAGCACCACCGGCAAGGGCGCGCACCCGGCGCCCGTCGTCACCCCCGCCAAGCCAGGGCAATGGAGCTATCGCGAATCGCGTGATGCCGAAGCGGCGCCAGCCACGGCGATCGCCCCGTCGACCAAGGTGTTGCGTGGAGCGGTTTACCGTGTTGTGGGCCACGACGGCACCGTTGAATACACCAACCTGCCACCGCGCGGCCGCAAGGCGACGACCCTGCTTTTCAGCTACATCGCCACCTGTGCTGCCTGCGATCTGCATTCCACCATTCGCTGGGGGCGGGTGGCGCTCAACCTCACCGCCTATAACGACACCATCCGTGCCGCCAGCCTCGAATACGGCGTGGATGAGGCATTCCTGCGCGCGATCATCCACGCCGAAAGTGCGTTCAACCCGCGCGCGCTTTCGATCAAGGGTGCGCAGGGGCTGATGCAGCTGATGCCGGGCACGGCCAGCGACATGGGGGTGCTGGACGCCTTCGATGCCGATCAGAATATTCGCGGCGGTGCGCGTTACCTGAGCTTGCTGCTGCAGAATTTCCACGGCAACGAGCGCTTGGCGGCGGCCGCCTACAACGCGGGCCGGGGCGCCGTGCAGCGCTACAACGGCGTGCCGCCTTACGCGGAAACCAAGGTGTATGTAGAGCGGGTCGGTAGGCTGCGGCAGCGTTATGGCGCGGCGATCCATCCACCGCTGGCGGCCAGCGGGCCGGGCTGACCGGTTCTGGCGAACTAGGCTGAGCGGGCTCTTGCCGCTCAGTCGTCCGAGGTGGTGCTGGTGGCCATGGGCGGGCGTTTGGCGACCGTCAATTCCGAGTGGAAGGGAGCGCCATTGCGCAGGCCGGAAACCGTGACCTTGCTGCCCGGTTCCAGTACTGCCTCGTGTCGTCGCAGATCGGCCGGATCGAGAATGTCGTCCTTGCCTATTTTCAGCAGGATGTCGTGCGGCTGCAGGCCGGCCAGAGCTGCCGGGCTGCCGGGATAGACGTCCGTAACCTGGGCGCCGCGCGCGGCCGCCGGCAGGCCACTGTTGGCGGCCACCGGCACGAAGGCGTAATCCGCGCCCAGCCAGCCGCGCACCACGTGCCCGGTGGCGATGATCTGGTCGAGGACTTTCATGGCGGTGTTGACCGGGATGGCGAAACCGATGCCCTCGGCCCCGGCCGCCTTGCCGATCAACAGCGTATTGATGCCGACCAGCAGGCCGCGGGCGTTGATCAGCGCGCCGCCGGAATTACCGAGGTTGATGGCCGCGTCGGTCTGGATGAAATCCTCGGCGCTGGAGCTGTTCAACTGGCGCCCGATGGCGCTGACGATGCCCATCGTCACGGTCTGGTTGAGGCCCAGCGGGTTGCCGATCGCCAGCACCACGTCGCCGGCGCGCAGCGGTTGCTGATCGGCGATGTGGATGGAGGGCAGGTTGCTGGCATCGATCTTCAATACCGCCAGGTCGGTTTCCTCGTCGGCGCCCACCAGCGTCGCCTTGGCGATGCGGCCGTCGTAGAGCAGCACCTGGATATCGGCGGCATGCGCGATGACGTGATTGTTGGTCAGTACGTAATCCTGGCCCTGCGCGTTGACGATCACGCCCGACCCCAGCGTCTGTTCCCGCCTCTGGTACGTGGTCGGCTGTCCGCCGAGCAGTTGCTGCAGCAGTGGATCGTTGTACATCCGGAACGCCTGGCCGGTGACGATCTTGTTGGCATAGATATTCACCACGGAAGGCTCGGCGGCGGCCACCGCGTCGGCATACGACAACGGGCTGCCAGCCGGCGCACTGGCCGGCTCGGTACGCGCTGGCGGCATGGTGGTCACCCCGAATCGACTGCGCAGGCGATCACCGCTGCCGGGCCACAACAGGGTGATCACGAAGGCGATCGCCAGCCCGAGAATCACGAATCGGGCAATGAAGGCGAGCGTGCCGGCGGCATGTTTCATATCGAGGGGGATACTCGGCAAGTCGGGAGCTGGGGCCGCGGCGCGTCGCCATCGCCGGGTAGGTGTTTTATTGTACGGGGCCGGCCCTGACGCTACACTAACGCGATTTTTGCGGGCACTGGTTCTGCCAGTTTCGGCGAAGCAGCTTGATGGGCTTCGACGATCGGCATGCCCAAACCCATCACGATGATATTGCAAGTACCGGAGAGCCTGATGGCGAACGAAGTCGTCGATCACGGCCGCCGCCGTTTCCTTACAGCAACCACTGCGGTGGTTGGTGGGGTGGGAATCGTTGCGGCGGCTGTGCCCTTCATCAAGTCGTGGGAACCCAGCGCGCGAGCCCGGGCCGCCGGTGCTCCGGTAACGCAGTCCCTGGCCAAGATCGAAAGCGGCCAGATGCTGACCGTGTCGTGGCGCAGCCTGCCGGTGTTCGTGTTGAATCGCAGCAAGGCGCAACTCGCCACGCTGCCGATGGTCGACTCGCGTCTGGTGGACCCCAAGTCCGACGGCGCCTCAGCCAGCCAGCAGCCGAAGTATGCGCAGAACGAAGGGCGCTCGATCAAGCCGGAATGGCTGGTGGTGATCGGCATCTGCACGCATCTGGGCTGCGTCCCCGATTTCGTGCCGGAGATCAAGCCCGAGCCGTTCGATCCGGAATGGAAGGGCGGTTTCTACTGCCCCTGCCACAAGTCGCGCTACGACCTGGCCGGCCGCGTGTTCCAGGGTGTGCCGGCGCCGAAGAATCTGCCGGTGCCGCCGTATCACTTTGTTGACGACAACACCATCCAGATTGGCGTGGATCCGAAGGAGGCTGTCTGATGGCCAACGTATTCACGAGCATCGGTGAGTGGGTCAATGAGCGTGCTCCCGGCCTGGCGCCGATGTACCGCGCGCACATGACCGAGTACTACGCGCCGAAGAATTTCAACCTCTGGTACTACTTCGGTTCGCTGGCCTTGCTGGTGCTGATCAATCAGATCGTCACCGGCATCTTCCTCACCATGAACTACAACCCGAGTGCGGCGGGAGCCTTCAACTCGGTCGAATACATCATGCGTGACGTGGAGTGGGGCTGGCTGATCCGCTACATGCATTCCACCGGCGCCTCGCTGTTCTTCGTGGTGGTTTTCCTGCACATGTTCCGCGGCATCATGTACGGCTCGTACAAGAAGCCACGCGAGCTGGTGTGGCTGCTCGGCATGCTGATCTTCCTGGTGCTGATGGCCGAAGCGTTCATGGGCTACGTGCTGCCGTGGGGCAACATGTCGTTCTGGGGCGCCAAGGTGATCATCTCGCTGTTCGGCACCATCCCCTACATCGGCGACACGCTGGTGGAATGGATCATGGGCGACTTCCTGCCGGCCGACGCCACCTTGAACCGCTTCTTCGCGCTGCACGTGATCGCGCTGCCGATCGTGCTGCTGCTGCTGGTGGTGCTGCACATTGCCGCCCTGCACGAAGTGGGCTCGAACAACCCCGACGGTGTGGAAATCAAGAAGGGTCCCAAGGGCAACCGCTGGGATGCGCTGAAGCCGGCCGACGGCATTCCGTTCCACCCGTATTACACGGTGAAGGATCTGGTTGGCGTGGGCTTCTTCCTGCTGATCGCCGCGTTCATCATCTTCTTCGCGCCGACCTTCGGTGGCTGGTTCCTGGAGCATGACAACTTCATCCCGGCGAACAATCTGGCGACCCCGTCGCACATCAAGCCGGTGTGGTACTTCACCCCGTTCTACGCGATCGTTCGCATGATCCCGTCCTTCCTCGGCTCGGCCGTGTGGGGCGTGCTGGCGATGTTCGGGGCCATCGCGGTGCTGTTCGCGCTGCCGTGGTTCGATCGCGGCAAGGTGAAGTCGATCCGCTACCGCGGCACCGGTTTCAAGGTGGGCCTGGGCCTGTTCGTGCTGTCGTTCTTCGCGCTGGGCGCGGTCGGTGCGGGCATCACCGCCGAGGTGATCCCGGTCTGGTTCGGCGATGTCGACGTGACGTTCTGGGAGAACCTGTTCGGCCGCGTGATGACGCTGGTCTACTTCGGCTTCTTCGCCTTCCTTTGGGCTTACACATATTTCGGCTGGGAAAAGACCAAGCCGGTTCCGGAACGGGTGACCACGCATGACTAAGCGGCAGCTGCTAATGAAGCGATACATCTTCCCGGTGGCGTTGGCGCTCAGTCTGCTCGTTGGCAGCATGTCGGTGCAGGCGTCCGAAGAGGGCGGCCTGACGTCGGCCGGCACCAACGTGCACGACCAGGCCTCGCTGCAGCGCGGAGCCAAGCTGTACTTCAACTATTGCGTGGGCTGCCACTCGTTGAAGTACATGCGCTACGAGCGGATCGCGGCCGATCTGGGTCTGTCCGAACAGGAAGTGATGCAGAACCTCAACTTCACCGGTGCCAAGTTCGGTGAACCGGTGATCTCGCACATGCCCGAGGCCTCGGCCGCGGCGTGGTTCGGCAAGGCACCGCCGGATCTGTCGCTGGAAGTGCGCGCCAAGGGTGCTGATTGGGTCAACGCCTACCTCAACTCGTTCTACCTGGACCCGAGTCGTCCGGTGGGCTGGAACAACACCGTGTTCCCGAACGCCTCGATGCCGTTCCCGCTGTGGGAACTGCAGGGTCTGCAGACGGCGGAAATGAAGCCGGCCAAGCCTGGTGAAGATGCGCAGGTGGAGAAGCTGGTGCTGTCGCACCCGGGCAAACTGACCCCGGCGCAGTTCCAGCAGGCCACCCGCGATCTGACCAGCTTCCTGGAATACGCGTCCGAACCGGCCGCGCTCGAACGCCATGCCTATGGCGTCTGGGTGCTGCTGTTCCTGGCCTTCTTTACCTTGCTGGCATACATGCTGAAGAAGGAATATTGGAAAGACGTCCACTGAAACGGGTGAGATAACCCTGCGAAAGCGGCGGCCGACCAGCCGCCGCCTTCGTGTCGACGAAGGGGATTGGTGCATGGTTCAAAGCGCGCGCTCACGTAACGTACTCACCTTGTATACCCTGGCCGATGACATCCAGTGTCACCGGGCACGACTGGTTCTGGCAGCCAAGGGCGTCAGCTACGAACGCGTGATCGTGGACCGCGACAAGGCGTCGGCGGAACTGGTGGAGCTCAACCCTTACGGCACGACGCCGACGCTCGTTGATCGCGACCTGGTCCTCTATGACACCAGCGTGGTGTGCGAATACCTGGACGAGCGTTACCCACATCCGCCCCTGATGCCGATCGATCCGCTTTCGCGCGCCAGGCTTCGTGTGGCTGCGGTGCGTATCGAAAAAGACTGGCTGACGGAAGTGGACGTGATCCGTGCTGGTGGTCGGCCCGCGGACGCCGCGCGCAAGCGGCTGCGGCAGAACCTGCTTTCCACGGTGCCGCTGTTCAAGGCGTCGCGCTTCTTCCTCAACCCCGAGATGAGCCTGGCGGATTGCCTGGTGGCCCCGGTGATCTGGAGGTTGCCGTCGTTGGACGTCGACCTTGGCAAGGAAGGGCGGCCGATCGTCGATTACGGCGAACGTCTGTTCCACAGCCAGGGCTTCGAGCGCAGTCTTACCGAGGACGAGAAAAACGTGCGGTTGGAAACGGTGCGTTGAAGCCGGCTGCGGTCGTCTTGACGTCATTTTCCTGCCCGCTGCCGCAGGGTGTCCAACGCTGACGGCACGGGCGACAGCTGGCAAGATGCCAACGCACGATCCATTTTGTTGATGTCCAGCTTTTCGCCCGCCGGCATTCCGGTACGCCCGCAAACATCGACTTTCATTTGGCCCCTGGCCTTGAGGCATCACCCCCACAGATGAGCACCGACGAGTCCCCCGCGATGAGTTCCAATCGCCCGTATTTGCTGCGAGCGATCTACGACTGGATCAGCGACAACAACCTCACCCCGTACGTGCTGGTGGACGCAGGCGTGGAAGGGGTCAGGGTGCCGCCCCAGGTCATCAAGAACGGGCAGGTCGTACTCAATCTTGCCATGCGTGCTGTCGCCAACCTCGATCTGGGTAACGACTGGATCAGCTTCCAGGCGCGCTTCTCGGGCGTCAGCCAGTCGATCCACATACCGGTTCGTGCGGTGCTGGCGCTGTATGCCCAGGAGAACGGGCAAGGCATGATGTTCCCGGCCGAAGAGGAGGGCGACATGCCTCCGCCGACCACGCCGCCCGACGACGACAGGACGTCCGCCAGCCCCGCTGCACCCGCCGAGGCGGCGCCAAAGCGCGGCGCGCATCTGCGCGTCGTCAAGTAGCAGTCAGGTATCGCCTGAACGCGGGAATCAGTGCAGGCGTTGGTCGGCGCGGCGGGGACGCAGCGGGATCACGTTGTCGGATGTCCGGTGGTTTGCGTTTGTCGCGCCGGTGATGGCAACCGGAGACACGGGCAGGTCTGGCGCAGGCAAGCTCAGTGCGCTGATCGCTGTGCCCAGCATCCACATGTGCGCGGATTTGCGATCATCGCCTTCAAGGCTGACCTCGAACCCGTAGCAGCGCTCGATCCTGCCCCGGCCGGGGCTGCCGCGATGCAGTCGCAAGGCACGCAGCCCGACGGTTTCATCGAGCAGTTGCATCCCATGTTGCAGGCACAGGCGACGTGCTTCGCGTACGGCATGTTCCCGCGCCGCGCTGATTTTCAGCCACAGGCCGACAGCGGCGCCAAGCGACAGCAGCAACAGCAGGTCTGAAAGATTGCTCATGCCGTCAGTGTGTGGGTCGTCGCTACCGTGTGCAAGCGATCGCAGGCACATCGTTCGGCCCGCGATGCGGTCGGCGACGGACGATTCACCGGTTCGGGGAGTTGGCGCGCCGAGAGGTTGTGGTTTTTCAACCTCGAAGCCCGGCCACGATGGCCGGGCGCGCATCGATCACGCCAGTGATCGATGCGCGTGAGCGCTTCCGGGCATGTACCGGAAGCGCGATAGAGGTAAATCACAGGAAGTGGTTCACCTCACAAACGCTGAGCCGTCAGCTCAATTGCAGGCGCAGGGAGAAATCCACCGCGTGGACATGCTTGGTCAGCGCACCCACGGAAATGAAATCCACGCCGGTGCGCGCGATGGCACCGATCGTCTGCAGGTCGACGTTGCCCGATGCCTCCAATGGCACACGGCCGGCCGTGATCCGCACCGCTTCGGCCATTTGTGGCAGGTCGAAGTTGTCCAGCATGATGCGATCCACATCCGTCTCCAACGCCAGCGCCAGCTCGGCCAGCGTTTCCACCTCGACTTCCAGCGGCAGATCGGGGTGCTTTTGCCTTGCCGATTGCACCGCCGCTGCGAGGCTACCCGCGGCGATGATGTGGTTTTCCTTGATCAGGATGGCGTCGTACAAGCCCATCCGCTGGTTGTGGCCGCCGCCGCAACGCACCGCGTATTTTTGCGCCAGTCGCAGCCCCGGTACGGTTTTTCGGGTGTCGAGGATGCGCGCGGTGGTGCCGGCGATGGCCTCGACATGAGACGAGGTGACGGTGGAGGTGCCGGACAGCAGTTGCAGGAAATTCAATGCCGAACGCTCCGCAGTCACCAATGCCCGGGCTCGACCGGAAAGGCGGCAGATCACGGCACCAGCCGTAGTCCGTTGCCCGTCCTGGAGCAGCCATTCGATATGGACTGAGGGATCCAGCCGTTGGAAGCAGGCATCGAACCATGCGCTTCCGGCCAATACCGCATCGTCACGGCAGGTGAGCTCGGCGCGCCCGTGGGCGTCGGCGCCGAGCAGGTCCGCGGTTGCGTCGCCTGCGCCGATGTCCTCGGCGAAGGCGCGTTCGATGTCGTTGCTGATCTGGGCGGGGGAAGGGGGCGAAAGAGGCGTGCCGGAATTCATTCTTCTTCTGTGGCAGGGGACGGATGGCTGAGGCGGTCCACGATGGCGCTCATGGCTCGCTCGAACAACGCGTTAGCGGCCAGTACGCGCGCCTTGCCCTGCTTCAACAGGGTGGCCAGCTCCCGTGGTGCGTAATCCGCCACCTTCAGCCCGCGCCGATTCACGAACAGGTAACGCCCGGTCATCGGGCTGATCCACGACAGCTTGGCCCGCGTGCAGGAGTCATCGGCGAGTGAGAGTTCCAGCCAGGTGCCTGACTGGAGCGCTTCCACCTGACGATATTCGGGGCTGTCCGTGGTGATGTCGGGAGAGGCGAAGCCGAGATTGTCGTCGTCGAAATCCGGCGCGGCCTGAACCAGCGGCTGGATGCTGTCAGGGATAGGCAGTGCGGATTCTTCCTCCGCCGGCGGTGCGGCGGAAGGGTTTATCTCGCCCAGTTGCTGGCGATAGTAGGTATGCAACTGACCCAGCAGCCGCTCGATATCCGGCTCCTGGAAAGCGACATTGGCCAAGCCGTGACGCAGCGCCCGCTCGATGCCGGGCAGCATCTGCCGAAGTGCCTGCCGGGCTTCAGGGGTTTGGGCAGGACGGCTGCTGGCGATGAACTCATTGACGAAGTGCAGCGCCACCTTGAACTCGGTCGAGTCATCGCCGTGGCGCAACAGCAGCAGCACCATGTGGTTGGCCCATGCGCGAGCCAGTACGCCATGGATCAACGGCGGCAATTCATTCGTGCCGATTCGCTCGACGATTTCACGGGCGGCGCGACGACGTGCGTACTCCAGTTTTTCGCGGCCGCGAGTGGATTCGGCCACGCGCAGCTCGGCCAGATCCGCGCGTTTCATGCTGAGTTCCTGGAACTGCTGCAGATCCGTCAGGAGCCGGTCGAAGATGCCCATGTCATCATCGAATTCGTGCAGTAGCTGTTCGACGATGGACTTGACCTTCTCGTGCAGACGCCGGTCGCGGTCGGATTCGTCGGACCAGCCCTTCGCCTGTTCCGCCAGGCCGTCGAGCAGGCGCCGCGCGGGATGCTGGCGATGCGCGAAAAGCTTGCGATCGATGATGGCCGCTTTCAGATAGGGAATCTGCAGCCGAGCCAGGAGTACCTGCATCTCCGGTGGCAGGTTGCGGTCTTCCAGGATGAATTCGAACAACATGCCGACCAGGTCGATGGTGTCCTCGTCGATCGAGGCCACCTGCCCCGGCCGTGCACCACGCAAGGCGCCGATCTGGCGCAGCAGTTGTTCCTTCAGCGCGGTGACTTCGTGGCCGAGGTTGGCGCCGGACAGGCCGGCGGCCGACGGCAGCACGTCGGTGGTGGCCATCTGGTTCTGCAGCACGCTGAGTGCGCCCAGCAACTCGTTCACCGAGGGCAATGGGCCGCCGGAATAATTGCCCGTCCCGCCATCGCCGTTTTCACCGGGGCTGCCGCGACGTGCGTTGAACAGAGCATGCAAGGTTTGCAGCAGGTCGCCCGGAATATCGCCCGATTCCTCGCTGGCCGCGCCCGGGCGCTCGCCATTTGCCGACGAGGCGGCAGCCGTACCGGACGGCTGGCGAGCCACATGGGGACGCAGCTGGGGTAGTACGCCCGCGCGAATCAGTTCCGCGTTGATCGCCTGATACAACTCCTCGAGCGCCGACAGTACATAACGGTCGAACAGCTTGTAGATAATCAGCTTCACGCGCATGTCCGCACTGAGCTCGTGCAATGCCGTGCGAAATGCCTGGGAGAGGATCGCGGGCGCGACGGGGTTGTTGCTGTCGTCGATCTTGTGACCGCCGCAAATGACCGACAGGCGATGATTGACGGCGAACAGATCGCGGGACATGCGCGATTCGTTCTTGCCGATCATGCTGGTGATCGCCAGCGATTCTTCCAGTTCGTTGTCGGCAACCAGCGACAACTCCACCACGCCGGTAGGGGCGGGGGAATGCGTTGCCGACGGCCGGCGGCTGGCCAGTTCGCCCAATTCACGCCCGATGGTGGACAGGAACGACCGCTCCACCGTCGCCCGACGCTTGCGCACATCGCGCATGCCGTCGAAGTAGTGCATCTGGGCCGCATTGTTCTCGGCCTTTTCGGCCAGGTCGAATAATGCGTCGTCCACGTGTTCGAACACATTGCCGACCCACTGCTGCAGCAAACGATTGGCAATGGTGCGAACCGTTGCAAGCAATTCACCGACGCGCTCGCTGGAAGGATCCATGCGCTGGTTCAAATTGACGATTTTTGATGAGTCACTGGCTTCGTTCATAGCCACGCCCCCGGAGCGTCATCAGTCATGCAGTGCCGTCCGGGCGAACCGGTCGGAATGCCACAATAAGCCAAAGCGAGCCCGCATGTCATGCCTGGCGCACATTATCGATGATCCGGTCGGCCCAATGGCCGCAGGGCATTTACTCGTTTTCAGGGTGCCGCCGGAAAATCCGTCAGTTGCAGCGTACCAATACCTTCTTCCGGGAGCATGACAGGAATGCCGTCGTCGACCCGGTAGATGACCTTCCGGTCCGTGGTGATCAGGCCTTCCACGATGGGTTGACGCACGCGGGCGTGCGCCACGGTATCGACGGATCCGGCGCTGATGGCCGAATTCAGGGCGTCGAGTTCGTGCTTGCCCAGGGGCCGCACCGGTGTCTTGCTGACCGGGCAGCACAGGATGTCGAGTAAGCGCTTGTCCATGATGATTTATGCGGGATGCCGGAGCTGCGGAAAGCCCGTACAATAGCGGTTTTTGGACGGCCGAACCATGACAGCAGCAATCAGGGCGCCGCGCGTTGGCGTGGTGATGGGGTCACGTTCGGACTGGGAAACCATGCAGCACGCGGCCGATGTGCTGACCGAGCTGGGCGTGTCACACGAGGTGCAGGTGGTCTCAGCGCACCGCACGCCTGACTTGCTGTTTCATTATGCCGAACAGGCTGCCGGCCGGGGCATCCAGGTGGTGATTGCCGGGGCTGGCGGCGCGGCGCACCTGCCCGGCATGCTGGCGGCCAAGACGCGGCTGCCGGTGTTCGGCGTGCCGGTGCAGTCCAAGGCGCTCAACGGCATGGATTCACTGCTCTCCATCGCCCAGATGCCGGCCGGCATCCCGGTGGGGACGCTGGCCATCGGGCGCGCTGGCGCCGTCAATGCCGGGTTGCTGGCGGCCGC